>CBDUBP010000058.1:0-11808 GCA_965365415.1 uncultured bacterium
TTAAAGTTTCCGAAATACTATTGCGCCTCGAAATAATGGATTATGAAAGAGGAGATTTTAAAGAAGGCGACCGAAATGTTCCTGACACTCGGATTTAAGAGTGTTACGATGGACGACATCGCCAATGAGATGGGAATTTCTAAGAAAACGATTTACCAGCACTTTGCAAACAAACCCGATCTGGTGGAGGCATCGACGCTGTATATGTTCGACAACATTTCGTCGGGAATCGACTGCATCCGCGAACTGAAGAAGAATGCGATCGAAGAGCTTTTGGAAATCAAGGCTTTTATGATGAAACAGCTCAACAATGAAAGTGCATCGCCATTTCACCAATTGCAGAAATACTTCCCAAACGTCTCGAAATGCCTGCGTAAGAAACAATTCGATAAAATGCAGGAATGCGTAAGGGGAAATCTGGAACGAGGAATCCAGTCGGGCTTATACCGCGACGACCTTGACCCTGATTTTATCGCGCGTATCTACTTCGTCGGAGTAACAGGCATCAAAGATCCGGAAGTTTTCCCGCAAACGATCTTTACGCATCGCGATACGACAGAAAAATATCTGGAATACCATCTCAGGGCGATCGTTTCGCCGGAAGGATTGAAACTATTTGAAAAACTGATCCATAACCAATCATAATTACATGAAGAAGTATTTTTTATTAACCTTTTTACTCATCGCGGGTATTTTGCATTCGCAGGACCAAAAGCAGCAATACGCCCTGTCACTAGATCAGGCGATATCGCATGCGTTGGAGCATAATTATTCGGTCATCAGTGCCTCGCGGGACATACAGATCGCTGAGCAGAGACGTTGGGAAACCACTGCCACGGGATTGCCTCAGATCAATGGCGGTGTTGATTACACCAACAACATCGAGCAGCAGCTGATGGTGGTTCCGGCGACATTCATCAACCCGAACGCGGCTCCGGGAACTTTCGCTGCGGTGGCATTCAGCGCGAAACACAACGCGACGGCACGGGCGACTTTGAGTCAGCTGCTTTTCGACGGATCTTATCTTGTCGCACTGAAAGCCTCAAAAACTTTCCTTGAATATTATCGGAATTACAAACAAAAAACCGATAATGAAATCCGCGAAGAAGTCATTAATGCATACGGCAATGTTTTGCTTGCTGAGGAAAGCATCAGCATTCTTGAACGCAACAAAGCAAGTCTGGACAAGACGCTTTTCGAGACGAGCGAAACTTTTAAACAAGGCCTGATCGAAGAAGAAAATGTAGAGCAATTGCAAATCACATTATCATCCGTAAATAGCAGTCTCAATAATTCGAGGCGTGTGCGCGACATATCGTACAGCATGCTGAAGCTATCACTCGGTATGGAAGCGGATGCTGAACTGACACTGACCGACAAACTCGAAGACCTGACGCGTAAGAATCTCGATCTGGCTCTGACGCAAACCGAATTCAACGTTCAGAATAACATCGACTATAAGATCGGGGAAAATTTTCGCGAGCAGCGCCGCCTCGAACTGATGCAGCAAAAAAGCCGTGCATTGCCATCGCTTTCTGCCAACCTCAATTATGGCGCAACGACATTCGGCAGTGAATTCAGCGAGCTTACTAAAACAACCCAGCCGTGGTACGATTTCCTGACTCTTGGCGTCAACCTGAATGTTCCGATCTTCAGCAGCTTCGGGCGACGTGCAAAAACACAGCAGGCAAAGATTACCCTCGAACAGGCGGAAACGCAACTCACCGAAACCGAGCAGCGGCTGCATCTTGCCTACCAACAGGCCAAAAGCCAATATGAATTCAGCGTCGAAGAATTTGCTACGAGCAAGAACAATCTTCAGTTGGCCGAACGCATTGAAAGCAAGCAGCAGACAAAATTTACCGAAGGTTTGTCGTCGAGTTTTGACTTCAGCGAGGCGCAGCGCCAATTGTATACCGCGCAGCAAAACTACCTGCAGTCTATGATCAATGTCATCAGCAACCGCGCAACTTTAGAGAACATCATCAACGGAACAAACTAAACTAACATAAATGAAAAAAATATTCATCATCTCCGCGTTTTCCCTTTTACTTTTCTCATGCGGAAATAACGAACAAGCGGCTTCGACCGATAAAGCGATCGAGTCCGGAAACCTGTCGAAAATGACCGAACGCCGTGCGGTCCTGCAGGCCGAAATGGCAAAACTCGACGAAGCGATCGCCAAACTCGATACTATTCAGCAGCAAGCGCTGGTATCAGTCGTAAAGGTCAAAGACACGCTATTCACGCATTACGTGGAACTTCAGGGTAATGTAGAAACAAAAGAAAACATTTTGATACAGCCGGAAATGTCCGGTGCATTGGTTTCGCTCAATGCAAAAGCGGGGCAAAAGGTATCGAAAGGACAAATCCTCGGACGCATCGACGACGCCGGCATGAGCCAGCAGGTTGCTCAGCTTCAAACACAGCTTGAACTTGCGAAAACGACTTATGAGCGTCAAAAACGACTTTGGGATCAAAAGATCGGTTCCGAGATCCAATACCTTCAGGCGAAAACCAGCATGGAAAGCCAACAGCGTGCGGTCGCGCAGGCAAAAGCCCAGCTTGCAAAAACTTTGATCCGCGCACCATTTACGGGAACAATCGACGAAGTATTTGTAGAGCGCGGGCAAGTCGTAGCTCCCGGCCCACAGGGATTAATGCGGATCGTCAACGTTGGGAATATGTATGTGTCGACCTCCGTACCGGAAGCATACATTGGCAAGATCAAAAAAGGCAGTGAAGTGCTTGTTGAGATCGGTTCGCTTGGTAAGACGTATAAAGGCAAGGTGCGCCAGGTGGCCAACGTAGTCGATCCGGACAACAGGACTTTCAGCATCGAAGTCGATGTGCCAAATCCCGACAACTTGCTGCGCCCGAACCAGGTTGCCAAGCTTAAGATTGTCGATTATACAAACGATGACGCGATTGTCATTCCGTCCAACGCGATCCAGGAAGATGCGAAAGGGAACAAGTTCGTTTACATCGCACAAAATGCATCGGGAAATACCGCAACTGCGAAGAAAGCGATCATTACCGTTGGAAAAAGTTCCGAAAACAACACCGAAGTTACGGGCGTCGATGCGGGTAACCTCATCGTAACCGAAGGCGCGCAAACATTGTCGGAAGGCATGAAACTAACATTCTAAGAATCAGTTTAAATGAGTCATAAAAATAAAGAATTCGGCATCTCAAGCTGGGCGGTCGACAACCGGGTAACGGTGTACATCCTGACATTCCTCATCGTCATCACCGGACTTGTCGCATACATCACGATGCCGCGCGAAGATTTCCCTGAGATCATCGAGAACAAGATCTATATATCATCGGTATTTCCCGGAAACTCTCCGGAAGATGTCGAGAAACTTATCATCAAACCTCTTGAAAAAGAAATCAAGAACATTACAGGTGTCGACAAGATCACGTCAAATTCATTCCAGGATTATGGAATGATCATCGTCGAGTTTGCCGATGACGTGACGATCGACCAGGCGAAGCAAAAGGTCAAGGATAAAGTTGACGTTGTAAAAGCCGATACCGACTGGCCGAACCTCGATAATGGCAGTAAAGTTGAACCAAGCGTATTCGAACTGAACATCTCCGAAGAAGTGCCGATCCTCAACATCAACCTTCAGGGAAATTATACGGCGCAGCAGCTTAAAGATTATGGTAAACTGCTGCAGGACGACCTCGAAGAAGTTCCTGAAGTGAAGAAAGTCGACATTTTGGGAGTCGATGAAAAAGAAGTTGAAATTGCGGTCGACATATTTAAAATGGGCGCGGCACAGGTTTCATTCGACGATATCCAAAACGCGGTCCGTTACGAAAATATGACGATGTCGGGCGGAAACCTGATCTCGCAGGGATCGAGAAATAACATACGCATCGTCGGTGAGATCGAAGACCCGAAAGAATTGGAGAATGTGATCGTGAAATCCAATGGCGGTTCCGTTTATCTTAAGGATATCGCGACGATCCGATTCAAGGAAAAGGAACGCACGACCTATGCACGCGAAAAAGGAACCGAAGTTGTCATGCTCAGCGTCAAAAAACGCGCAAACCAGAACATGATCTCTGCGATCGAACAGATCAAAGAAAAGCTTGAAACGGCCAAGAGCACATATCTACCGGACAATCTCGATGTCGAACTGACGAACGATCAATCATCGCGCGTTGAGCATCAGGTTGATGAACTCACTAACCACATCATTTTCGGGATCATCCTGGTTATGATCGTCCTGATGTTTACGATGGGATTGAGGAACTCGCTTTTTGTCGGCGCCGCAATTCCGCTATCGATGCTCATGGCGTTCAGCGTCCTGTCGATGTTCGGGCTTACACTAAATACGATGGTATTGTTCGGATTGGTCATGGGGCTCGGAATGCTCGTCGACGACGGAATCGTTGTGGTCGACAACGTATTTGCGAACATGAAAAAAGGAATGGACCGATATACGGCTTCCAAAATAGGAATCGGCGAGATCGCCTGGCCGGTAATTTCATCGACGGCGACAACTTTGATGGCTTTCCTTCCATTCGCATTGTGGCCCGGAACGATGGGTAAATTTATGAAATACTTCCCGATCACACTTACGATTACGCTGACAGCTTCGTTGTTTGTCGCGATGGTCGTCAATGCTGCGATGACGGGCGGCTCGATGGATATTGAAGACAAGAATGTCACGAAAAGATCCGCCAGGCGATATTCGATCATATTCATTGCGATCGCTGTGATATTCGTTTTGGTCGGTAATATTTACGATTCGAAACTGGCACGCGGAATTGGACACCTTGCCATCATCGCTTTGGTTTTGATGTGGCTTTATAAAGTCCGCCTGTACAAATGGACACAGGATTTCCAACACAGTTTCTTTCCGGCGCTTGAAGAAAAGTACAAACGATTCCTTGCCAAGATCCTTCATGGAAAAAAACCGTGGCTGGCATTGGGCGGAATCATTGGAATGCTTGTTCTTTCGGTGATGCTGATCGGAATATTCCCACGGAAAGTCTTGTTCTTCCCTGAAAACATCCCGAACCAGGTGATCGCATATATCGAATATCCTGAAGGAACCGATATCAGCAAAACCAACAAAGCGACTAAGTACGTAGAAAATCAGGTAATCCAGATCCTGTCGAAATACACTGATAAAAGCACCGGAGATAATTTCCTTGCCGAATCGATTGTTTCACAGGTTGGTGTCGGCGCCGGAAACCCGAATGTGGACGCCGGATCGGCATCGGAAACGCCATATAAAGGTAAAGTGACGGTGAATTTCTCGGAATTCAAGTACCGCCGCGGAATCAACACCGCTGATATCCTGGAAGAAATCCGCGCTAAAGTCAAAGGCATAGCCGGCGCGAAAGTCACCGTTGAAAAAGATGCGAACGGACCGCCTGCCGGTTATCCGATCAGTGTCCAGCTTACAGGCTTGGATTACGAGCTGATGCTTAAGGAAGCCGAGAAGATGATCGCGTTCATCGAATCGAAGAACATTCCGGGAATCGAAAAACTAAGTGTTGATGTCAACAAGGAAAGCCCGGAGCTAGAAGTCAACGTCGACCGCGTGGCGGCGGGAAGCCTCGGCGTTTCAACCGGACAATTGGGAATGAACCTTCGCCGTTCGGTTTATGGCCAGGAAATTTCCACATATAAGGAAGACGACGACGATTACAACATCGTGATGCGTTTACAGGAAGACCAGCGCAAAAGTGAGAGCGTACTGTTCAACCAGCCGCTGACATTCAGGAATTCCCAAGGCCAGATCCAGCAGATTCCGATCTCGTCGATTTCCAAAACTGAAAAATCGACGACATACAACCAGATCAAGCGCAAGAACCAGAAACGGATCATGACGATCTACTCGAATGTCATCACCGGGTTTAACGCGGACGAGATCACGAAACAGATCGATGCCGAACTGAAAGGATATAAGCTTCCGCGCGAAGTGACGTATTCGTTCTCGGGCGTTCAGGAAGAACAGGGGAAAAACCAGGCGTTTTTGATGTATGCGCTGTTCCTTGCGCTTGCGGGAATCACGATCATTATCGTGCTGCAGTTCAATTCGGTTTCGAAAACGATGGTCATTTTGTTTACCGTGTTACTAAGTTTCAGCGGCGTATTTTATGGATATGTCATCGCGAACATGGATTTCGTGATCCTGATGACGATGATGGGAATCATATCGCTTGCGGGAATTGTCGTAAAGAACGGGATCGTATTGATGGACTTCTTCGTGCTGTTGCTCGACCGCAAAGTTGAGGAGCGCGGCGTGAAAACGCATGACGACCTGTCGCTGGCGGATATCAAGGAAGTGATCATCGAATCGGGTAAATCGAGGCTGCGTCCCGTATTGCTTACGGCAACCACGGCGGTCCTTGGCCTGATCCCGCTAGCGATCGGACTGAATTTCGACTTTTTCTCGCTTGTAACCGATTTAAATCCGCACGTATTCATCGGAGGTGACAATGTGATGTTCTGGGGCCCGCTGGCGTGGACGATCATCTTCGGGTTGACCTATGCGACGATATTGACGCTCGTCATGGTCCCGGTGATGTTCTACCTTGTAAAACGCACAAAATTCTGGCTGCGCAGTCGCAGGGAAAAGAGAAAGGCCAAGGAATTGGAGACAGCCTAGCCCCGCTAAAGGCGGCAGCCCGCGCACAAACCGATGATGTTTTGCCGAAAACGCGCAGCGACCAACGGAAGCTCGCGCGGTGAGCGTAAAACACTGAGGTTTGAAGCGGCTTTAGCCGAAAACGGGAAGATGCTTCAAAATATAATCTATTTCAATAAGCTGTCTCAAAAGGGCAGCTTATTTTATTTGACAAGACTTTGCAGCCGCGTCTTAAGATCCGGCATCGACGGGCGCTCGGCGTCGGCATCGATAATTGTTCCGTCCGGGCCGATGAGCAGGAAGCGCGGGATCGATGTGATTTTCATCGCCTGGACGAAATCGGATTTCCAGTCTTTATCTGCAAAAAGCTGCATTCCACCGAGCGACTGATCTTTAACCATCGCGCGCCACTTGTCATAATCTTTTAACCTGTCGATCGAGATGCTGACAAATTCAATATTCTTTCCTTCAAAATCATGCTCAACTGTTTTAAGAAAAGGGATTTCGGCCCGGCAGGGCGCGCACCATGTCGCCCAGACATCGATGTAAACATATTTGCCGCGAAGTTCGGAGAGTTTGGATTTTCCTCCTTTATGGTTTTCGTATTCGAAATCGGGTGCTGCAGTTCCGTTGAGTTTTTCGACTTCAAGTTTGGCCTGCTCGCGCTTTTCCCTGTTGGCCTGATTCTTTTCGTAATCTTCCTTCATCTTGGCATCGTACGCGATCTTGAGTCCGGGGTCCATTGCCGGATCGGTCATTGCTTTTTTAATTTCGTCGAAATGGCTTCGTAAGAGCTTCACTCCTTCTTCCGGATTTTCCCGTAAAGCCATCGCTTTTTTCTGAAGTTCCTCGTCCTGGAGCGCTTTTTTCGCAAGAAAATTATTTTCCTTTTCGCCTTTTCCTTTATATACGATCGATTCGTCGAATTCCGCGGTGTTGAGTGTCATGAAAAGGTCGAAACCATTCTTAAGAAAAAGTGTTGTGTACTCGCCACCATCATAAAACTGATAAATTGCCGGGGCTACGGAAAACGAGTCGGAAAACGTTCCGTCTTTTTTGACTTTAATTGTTTTCGTGAAATCTTTACCGGTGATCGTAATTGAATCACTGTTCGGGTTTTGGATCTTACCTCCAAACTTCACGACATCCTGTGCCGATACGAATACGGGCACTAACATCAGCAGAAAAACTAATTTTCTCATAACTCACTGTTTTCGTTTGAAGTAAATGTAAAAGGAAACCAATAAACTTTGCAACGGTTTTCCCCGATTTTTTTTAGTGGAAACCGTATTTTTGCGACTTAATTTTCAGAAATGTACAGAAGTCATCATTGCGGCCAGCTTACGATTTCGGATATTGGAAACGATGTCACGCTTGCAGGCTGGGTCCAGAAATCGAGGAACAAAGGTTTTGTGATATGGGTCGATCTGCGCGACCGCTACGGTATCACGCAATTGATCTTTGATGAAAGCCGCACGGATAAGGACGTTTTTGAAATGGCGAAAACACTTGGCCGCGAGTTCGTCGTGCAGGTCAAGGGGAAAGTCATCGAGCGCGAATCGAAGAACCCGAACCTTCCGACAGGAGATATTGAAATCATGGTTTCTGAACTCGTGATCCTGAACGCTTCGATTACGCCGCCATTTACAATTGAAGACGAAACTGATGGTGGAGAAGACATCCGGATGAAATACCGATACCTCGATATCCGGCGGAATCCTGTAAAGAACAGTTTGCTTTTCAGGCATAAGGTCGCGATGGAAGTTCGGAATTTCCTGTCGAATGAAGGTTTCTGCGAAGTCGAAACGCCGTACCTGATCAAGTCGACCCCCGAAGGTGCGCGTGATTTCATCGTCCCGTCGAGAATGAATCAAGGCCAGTTTTATGCGCTGCCGCAATCACCGCAAACCTTCAAGCAATTGCTGATGGTTGGCGGAATGGATAAATATTTCCAGATCGTCAAGTGTTTCAGGGATGAAGACCTGCGGGCCGACCGCCAGCCTGAATTTACACAGATCGATTGCGAGATGGCATTTGTCGGGCAGGAAGACATTTTGAACATATTTGAAGGGCTGACGCGTCATCTTTTGAAAGAGTTGAAAGGAATTGATGTCGACACGTTCCCACGTATGACATACGACCATGCGATGAAAACTTATGGCAACGATAAGCCCGATATCCGTTTCGGGATGGAATTTGGCGAGCTGAACGAAGTGGCAAAGCACAAGGATTTCGGGCTGTTTAATTCGGCTGAGCTTGTCGTCGGGATTGCCGCTCCCGGTTGTGGTGAGTTTTCACGTAAGGAGATCGATGCGCTGATCGAATGGGTCAAGCGTCCTCAGGTTGGCGCCGGCGGAATGGTTTACGTGAAGTGCAACGCCGATGGAACATATAAATCATCCGTTGATAAATTCTACGACCAGCAAGATCTTGCGAAATGGGCCGAAATCACCGGAGCGGAACCCGGTGACATGATTTTTGTCCTTTCCGGCGATGCGAACAAGACGAGAACACAACTGAGTGCACTCCGTATGGAATTGGCGACGCGCTTGGGACTTCGCAAACCCGAGGAATTTGCGCCGTTATGGGTTGTTGATTTCCCGCTGTTGGAGTTCGATGAGGAATCCGGGAGATATCATGCGATGCATCATCCGTTTACTTCGCCGAAGCCGGAAGACATGCACTTGCTTGAAACCGATCCGGGGAAAGTCAGGGCAAACGCATATGATATGGTGCTGAACGGAAATGAGATCGGAGGCGGATCGATCCGTATCCACGACAAAGCGACACAGCAACTGATGTTTAAATATTTAGGCTTTTCGGAAGAAGAAGCGCGCAACCAGTTTGGCTTTTTAATGGAAGCGTTCCAATATGGAGCGCCGCCACACGGTGGACTCGCATTCGGACTGGACAGGCTTGTTGCCATTTTGGGCGGCCAGGAAACGATCCGCGATTTCATTGCCTTTCCTAAGAATAATTCGGGACGCGACGTGATGATCGATGCGCCATCAGTTATTGATGAAGGGCAATTGAAGGAGTTGGGGATAAAAAGCTCCTGAGCACCAAAGATCCAGAGCGCCACGCCAGGCCATCGGCCGAACTGAGCGTAGCTAAAGCTTAGCGTCCCATGCTATTCGTTACTTTTTTGCTTTTTATACTAGTTGGCGTTCTACTGTTTGGTTTTTTGGAGCTTCTTTGTTACTTTGTCTCTTTGTCACTTTGTTACTACTTAGGAGCTTTGTCACTCTTGAGCTTTGGAGCTTCATAGCTTTACTCTCCTGACAATCAAATTATTTTCACCTCTTTAACTTTTGTATTCAATTAAAGATTACATTTGCCGCATTATCAATTTTTATTACAAATTACAATGCGTACAGGTACAGTAAAATTTTTCATCGAATCAAAAGGATTTGGATTCATCACTGATGAAGAAACAGGAAAAGACATTTTTGTTCATGCCACAGGGCTAAAATCTGAGGGTCTTCGTGAAGGTGACCGCGTAAGCTATGAGGAAGAAGAAGGCAGGAAAGGAAAAGTTGCCGCTCAGGTAACTGCCCTTGACAACTAAAATATATCATACTTGATTTGAAGCGTCCGACCGGGCGCTTTTTTTATGTCATCAATCCGGCTATTTATACTGAGTAAAAATTAAGATGCCCGCTGACCGACATGGTTCGGACGTTGCATTTTCAAAATTTGAAGTGTATCTTTGCCTGATTTCAATAAACTCGCTCATGCAAAGTACCCAAATCGATTATTTCCCGATCCTGATGCAGTTTTTTCTTGCGGTAGGATTTGTAGTCATGACGATTATCATATCAGGCTACCTTGGCCCGAAAAGGTCATCCGCGGTTAAAGACGAAAACTTTGAGTGCGGGATCCAGGCCATAGGAAACGCGAGGATTCCGTTTTCTGTCAAATATTTCCTTGTTGCGATATTGTTCGTGCTCTTCGACGTAGAGGTCATTTTCCTTTACCCGTGGGCCGTCAATTTCCGTGAACTTGGTGTGGAAGGAATGATCAAGATGGTCATATTCATGTCGCTGTTGCTGCTCGGATTTTTCTATATCATCAAGAAGAAAGCTCTCGAGTGGGAATAGGCTAAAATTTTGTAAATGTCCTAATATACAATAGGTTTTCACGTTTAAATCGGATGTACAAATCGGTTTAAATCAAAAATAAAATGGATACTCAAAAACCAAATATAGTCCCGCCGCCGGAAGGTTATTCCGGAGAAGGGTTCTTCGCGACAAAACTTAGTGACGTCGTTGGGCTTGCGCGCGCGAACTCCCTTTGGCCATTGCCATTTGCGACCTCATGCTGCGGTATCGAGTTCATGGCAACGATGGCATCGCATTACGACCTTGCGCGTTTCGGCTCGGAGCGTGTAAGTTTCTCACCCCGCCAGGCTGACATGCTGCTTGTCATGGGAACGATCGCCAAGAAAATGGCACCGATCCTTCGTCAGGTTTACGAACAGATGTCGGAACCGCGCTGGGTTATTGCCGTCGGGGCATGCGCCACATCAGGCGGAATTTTCGATACTTATTCAGTTCTTCAGGGAATCGATAAGGTGATTCCGGTCGACGTTTACGTTCCAGGCTGCCCGCCGCGTCCCGAACAGATCGTTGAAGGCGTTATGAAACTCCAGGAAATGGTCAAAAATGAATCGGTTCGCCGCAGGAGTTCACCCGAATACAAAGAATTGTTGGCTTCATATAATATTAGCTAATGGCATTGGAACACACAGTCATTCAGGAAAAACTGGCCGCGGCATTTGGAGAAGATGTCCGCTTTGCGGAAAAAAGCGACTTTTTCACGATCGTCATCCCGGCCGAACTCGTAACACCGGTTATCCTGTTTTTGAAAAATGATGCGACACTGAATTTTCATTTCCTGACCGACCTCTGCGCGATCCATTATCCGGACAATGAAACCGACAAGCAGTTCTGCATGGTTTACCTGATGCACAATTGGGTCGATAATGTGAGAATCCGGATTAAATCGTTCTTAAATGGCGAGAATCCGGAAGTAAAATCAATTTCAAATATTTTCGACTCCGCCAATTGGATGGAGCGCGAGACATATGATTTTTATGGCGTCAATTTTATTGGCCATCCGCAATTGAAACGAATCCTCAATATGGATGAAATGGTCTCGTTTCCGATGCGCAAGGAATTCCCTACGGAAGACG
>CBDUBP010000059.1:0-11438 GCA_965365415.1 uncultured bacterium
GATCCTTCCGCGATTGTTGCGGGCGGCATGCTTAACATCGTAAGCAGCAGCAATACGGGAGATGCGATCCAGATACAGATCCCGAATTACACCGGCGAAGGAACGTATAATTCAGGAAATAACGATCTGACCGCAGGTTATATCAACTACATGGATATGGGTGCAACACCAGGCGAATTTACCTCTTACACCTCCGTACGCGGGACCGGTCAGGTTATCATTACGGAAGTTACCGACACGCAGATCGAAGGAACATTTACCGCTACTGTCATTGAAAACGTTGACGGTTCGACCAATGAGAAATCGATTACCGATGGGTCATTCCGTCTGGAGCTTTAAAACAAACAGGACTTAGTTGTTTGAGGGCTGCAGATTTATTCTCAGCCCTTTTTTTCCGTCACCAAATCAGTTAATATGCCCAAATCACGACAAATGACGTATCTACTCATATCGATCATAATCTTTTTAAGCCTTTGCATCGTCTGGCTCAGCATCAATTACACGCGTTCACGCCAAAAATACAAGTCGAAGGTCGGTGAACTCAACCTGTTGATCGTCGCCATGAGTGAAATCAATGCACAGCAATCCGGACAGCTTGTCCTGTCGGATGAACTTCGCATAAAGCTGAATCAGGCGAGAATGGGAATCGACAGGGAACTTCTTGCTTTACAGGCTGATAATATAGCAACGCTGCAGAAAAATAACCTGCTGGATTAAATGATTTTTATAGATTTGAGGCACGGATAAACTATGGTCAAAAGATTACTGTTGCTACTATCGATCGTGTGTATCACAACTGCTGATGCGCAATCAGTGCATGACATACTCATCAAAGCTTTTACTTCGAAGGATTCATCCGGTTTTTATTTTCAAAAGGCAAAACGCCTGATGAAGACAGAAGCCGAGATCGCTGAATATCATTTTTGTAAAAATGCGTGGCATGCCGACTTTGGAAGCCGCGACAGTTCAGTATGGTACGGACGCCGGAGCATTGCGCGATTCAAAAAGCTAAAAGATTACAAAAAGCTGTTTTACGTTTACAATAACCTGGCAAAGATCCATTTGCCGATTGGGCAATATGATCATGCCATCGCATGGAATCTGGAAGGACTGAAGATGGCCGAGAAGGTGCAGGATACGTTTTGGACCGCGGTATTTGCAAGGTCGATTTCGATTGCATACCATGATTTCGAAGATTATGAGCGCGGCGTTTCGTATGGCAAAAAATCACTTTCTGCACTGATGTCGCGCCTGAAGCCGGATCCGCTTGATGTGGCCGGCGCCATCAATGCCATCGCCATAAATTTCGACGATTGGAACAAACCCGACAGTGCGCTCGCTTATCATTACAAAACGATCCGGATGATCAAAGGAAAGGATACGGTTTTTCTTGGGTCGACATATAACAATATCGGAAACACGCTGCTCAAGCAGAAGAAGTTTCGGGAGGCTCGCAGGTGGATTTTAAAAGCAGTGCGGCTTGCGCCATATACAGATGAGACCGGCGGCGTCAGGTATTACTATGAAATTGCCACCAATTACACCAATCTGGCCACAATTGCATATAATCTGGGCGAATACGACAAAGCGGAACAGCATTTTAAAGTGGCTTTCGATGCTGCCCAAAAAAGTAAGTATGTCGAGAAGCTCCGCGATTATTATCATCACCAGTATCTGTTTAATAAACGTCGGAAGAATCTCGAGAAAGCATTCGAATATCAGGATGAATATCTTCGGCTTCGTGATTCGGTTTTTGATGTCGAGCGTGCGCGGACGTTTGCCAACCTTGAAGCCAAATACCAGAATGAGAGAAAGGAAAAGCAACTCGTGCAATCGAAAGCTGAAATCGCCCGGGCTGACGCTGAAATCAAAAAGAAGAACATGCAGTTTCTTGTGATGTCTGTTATTTTGCTCGGACTGCTTGTCATCGGCAGGCTGGTTTACCGGCAACAGAAGCTCGTCAACCGCCAGATGGCACAGGAACATGACCTAAAAACTGCGATTTCCAAGATCGAAACCCAAAATAAACTGCAGGAACAAAGGCTGCAGATTTCGCGCGACCTGCATGATAACATTGGATCTCAGTTGACTTTCATCATTTCGTCGGTCGATAATCTTAAGTATGCGTTCGATATATCTAGTACCAGACTTGGGAACAAGCTTTTGGGAATCAGCAGTTTCGCGCAGGAAACGATTGTTGAGCTGCGCGATACGATATGGGCGATGAACAACAGCGAGATCAGCTTTGACGATCTGCGCGTGAGGATTCTGAACTTCATCGACAAGGCACGTGAGGCGAGGGAAAATATCGATTTTTCTTTTTTTGTCGATTCGTCTCTCAATGACGTTCGGATGACATCGATCATTGCGATGAATATCCACCGGACAATCCAGGAAGCAGTCAATAATTCGTTAAAGTATGCGGTTGCGTCAGAAGTCATGATTGCAATCAAAAAAGAAGGCAATGATGTTCGCATAACAATCGATGACAATGGCTCGGGATTCGATCCGGATTCCGTCCGAAGCGGGAACGGCCTTTCAAATATGGAACGGCGAATTTCGGATATCGATGGTAAGATAGCAATTGAATCCGCGGAAGGAAAAGGGACGCGGATCAATATTCTGCTCCCTGATATTTGCAATTTCCAATCAACAAATTCATAATGGTAAAACTTGCTATTGCCGACGATAACGTTTTCCTGCTTAAGGCAATCCTCGAGAAACTTTCATTTTTCGATGATCTGAACTGCAGGTTCACCGCTTGCGACGGACAGGATCTGCTTACGAAACTCGAAGCGAAGAACAATATCGATCTGATATTGATGGATATCGAAATGCCCAGAATGAATGGTATCGACGCTACGGCAGCGGTAAAACAGAAATATCCTCAGATCAAGATCATCATGCTGACGGTTTTCGATAACGATGAAAATATTTTCAGGTCGATCAAAGCAGGTGCGGACGGATATCTATTGAAGGAAGTCAACCCGAACGACCTTCATCAGGGAATCCTCGAAACGGTGAATGGCGGCGCAACGATGACGCCTTCGATTGCATTAAAGACGCTTCGGCTGTTCAGGAATCCGATCGCGTTTCCCGATGTAAACCAGGAAGAGATCAATTTAACATCGCGTGAGGTCGAAGTTTTGGAACAGCTCAGCAAAGGACTGACATACAATGCGATTGCCGACAATCTATTCCTGTCTGCCGGAACGATCCGCAAGCATATCGAGAACATTTACACCAAACTTCAGGTGCATAATAAGATTGAGGCGATTGAAAAGGCGAAAAGCAATAAATTGATCTAAGCTGCAAAGCGCCACCCGAGGCCATCGGCCGAACTGAGCGCAGCTAAAGATCCATAGATCCAAACTGACAAAGAGACAAAGAGACAAAGCAAAGTCGAAAGCTCTGATAGGTTTGTAAATTTGAAAGTCCGCGCCGTTCATTTTCAAATCTTCAAATCAATTGGTACATTGCTACATTTCTAAATTGATACATTGAAGCCAGACAGAAAATCCGAAATCGTAAATATCTCCGCGACATTATTCCGCGAACGTGGTTATAGCGCCGTAACGATGCGCGACATTGCGCAGGCGATGGACATCAAAGCGGCGAGTCTTTACAATCATATCCGGTCAAAACAGGAAATTTTGTCGCTTATGATCATCTCGATCGCCGAAGAATATACGGGAACGATCACTGAAATTGTAAATTCAGATATCCCGGCCATCGAAAAATTAAGACAGGTAATCCAGCTTCATGTCGAAATTACCGTCAGGAATCCCGATGCGCTCGCCTCGCTGAACAACGACTGGATGCATCTTGAAAAGCCACAGCTGCAGTATTTTTTGCAGATGCGGGAGGAATATGAAGAAAAATTCCGCAGCATCATCCGAAAAGGAATAGCCGATGGCGAGATCCGGAACCACAATCAGGAAATCATTATTTTTTCGATCCTGTCCACCTTGCGGACGCTGTATTTATGGTTCGGGCGCAAACCCGGATTTACTGCCGCCACGTTAAAATCCAATCTCGAGAAAATCCTTCTTAACGGTATTATTTAACACGCCCGTTTGGATATATTCATTAAATTTGCATAGTAAACTAACAATTGTTAGTCAATTTTTTACGAAGTAAATGGCGAAGTTTCAAAGTGTTAGGGTTTTGGATATTTACAAGGAAACAAAAGATTGTTCTGTTGTTTCGCTCGATATCCCGGAAGAACTCAAGCAGGATTTTAAGTACAGTCACGGTCAGCATTTGACCCTGCGGACGCATATTGACGGAATGGAGGTCAGGCGTTCTTATTCATTGTGTTCGAGTCCGGTTGAAGGTGTTTGGAAAGTGGCCGTCAAGCGGATCAACGGCGGGATGTTTTCAACGTTCGTCAATGAATCGCTGAAAAAAGGCGATATGATCGATGTGATGGCGCCGAACGGTGTTTTCTTTAAGCCTGTCAGCCCGGAAGAGCCAAAATATTTTGTCGCATTTGCCGCCGGAAGCGGGATCACGCCGATCCTGTCGATCATCAAAACGCATCTGGCACTTGAGCCGAATACGACATTCCAGTTGTTTTATGTAAACAGAAGTGTAAAGTCGATCATTTTTAAGGAAGAGATCGAACTTTTAAAAAATAAATATTTCGGAAGATTTGAAGTCTTTCATTTCCTGACAAAGGAAAAGCGCGACATACCGCTTTTGAACGGACGTTTCGATCGCGAAAAATTGAAAATGCTGACGAGCCGCATCATCGACGTTCCATCTGTTGACGACTGCTTCGTCTGTGGGCCGGAGGAAATGATCTATCTCGTTCGTGACGCGATGACCGAAGCAGGACTTCCG
Source organism: uncultured bacterium (assembly GCA_965365415.1). Lineage (GTDB taxonomy): Bacteria > Bacteroidota > Bacteroidia > Flavobacteriales > Flavobacteriaceae > Flavobacterium. The sequence continues at coordinate 4,846 of CBDUBP010000059.1, forward strand.
CGTGAAAAAGTACATTTCGAATTGTTTACGAGCGGAACCTCCGAAGAAGATAAAAAACGCGTCAGTAAAATATTGGAGAAGAAAGTCGAAGGTACGGATGTTACGATCATCGACGGCGGCAAGGAATTCCATTTTATCATGGAAGACGAATACGATAACATCCTCGACGGGGCACTCGCGGCCGGAGCCGATCTGCCGTTCGCATGCAAGGGCGGCGTTTGCAGCACATGCCGGTGCAAGGTCGTCGAAGGAACGGTGGAAATGAAAGTCAACTACGCGCTCGATGAAAGCGACGTGGCAAAGAATTATATTCTGAGTTGCCAGGCCGTGCCGACATCTGCAAAAGTCGTGGTCGACTTCGATTCCTAAATCTAAAATCCAAAATCTAAAATCAGAACCTATGTCTGATCACGAAATAAAAAATCTCGAGGAAATTTTCGAAAGGCGCATTGCCAACGACGAAAAGATCGAACCCAAAGACTGGATGCCGGAGAAATATCGGAAAACACACATCCGGCAAATTTCACAGCACGCACATTCCGAGATCGTCGGGATGCTCCCCGAAGGTAACTGGATCACACGGGCGCCTTCGTTGCGCCGGAAAGTTGCGCTATTGGCGAAAGTTCAGGACGAAGCGGGCCACGGATTGTATCTTTATTCGGCATGCGAGACGTTGGGGATTTCGCGCGATGAACTGTACGAGCAATTGCATTCGGGCGAGGCAAAATATTCGAGCATCTTCAATTATCCCACCATTACCTGGGCGGATATGGGTGCGATCGGATGGCTTGTCGACGGGGCGGCGATCATCAATCAGGTGCCCTTGACGAACACATCATTCGGTCCCTATGCTCGTGCGATGGTGCGCGTCTGCAAGGAAGAAAGTTTTCATCAGCGCCAGGGATTCGAGATAATGATGACGCTTGCCAATGGAACTCCTGAGCAGAAAGAAATGGCACAGGACGCACTCAACCGCTGGTGGTGGCCCTCATTGATGATGCTGGGGCCGACCGATGCAGAATCGGTTCACACCGAGCAATCGATGAAGTGGAAGCTCAAGCGCAAAACCAATGATGAGCTTCGTCAGCAGTTCATTGACCAGACGGTTCCGCAGGCTGAACTCATCGGACTGACGATTCCGGATCCGCATCTGAAGTGGAACGAAGAAACAAAACACTATGATTTCGGGCCGATAGACTGGGATGAATTCTGGCAGGTTGTAAAAGGCTACGGACCATGCAACCGGGAACGCCTTGCAGCACGAAAAAATGCGTGGGATAACGGAAAATGGGTGCGCGATGCCGCGATGGCGTATGCCGACAAACATTCCAATTCCGAATTATCACAAGCAGTTTAGCAATTCAAAATTTATAATTCAAAATCCAACATATGAAAAACTGGCCTCTTTGGGAAGTTTTCGTAAGAAGTAAAAACGGACTCGAGCATCGTCATTGCGGAAGCCTCCACGCGACCGATGCTGCAATGGCACTGGAAAATGCACGCGATGTTTATACCAGAAGAAATGAAGGCGTAAGCATTTGGGTTGTGCCATCGGCAGCGATCACGGCATCGAATCCTGATGAAAGCGGCGAATTGTTCGAGCCTGCAAAGGATAAAGCCTATCGCCATCCGACTTTCTACAATCTGCCCGACGAATTGAAACACATGTAAGATGCGCGAGAACCTGATTCAATATATTTACGGCATTGCCGACAACTGCCTTATTCTCGGGCAGAGGCTTGGCGAATTGTGCGGTCACGGTCCGAGTTTGGAAACCGATATCGCGCTGACAAACATTTCACTCGATCTGCTCGGCCAGACGCGCAGCTATTATCAATACGCGGCAAAACTCATCGGTGGAAATGCAACGGAAGATACAGTCGCTTTTTTGCGAACCGAACGCGAATACAGGAATGTACTGCTCGCAGAACAGCCAAACACGGATTTCGCTTATACGATTGTCAGGCATTTCTTTTTTGATGTTTTTCATTTGATGTTCCTCGAAGAATTGCAGCACAGTACTGATCCTACATTGGCGGCGATCGCAAGCAAGGCCGTGAAGGAAGTCAGTTATCATAAAAGATTTTCCTCCGATTGGGTCCGGCGTCTTGGCGATGGTACTGAAGAAAGCAGAGCGCGCACACAGACCGCCATCAATGATCTGTTCCTTTTTACCGACGAGTTGTTTTTTCAGACTGAAAGTGATCAGTTCATGATTCCCGAAAGAATCGGAGTTGATACAGGTCTGTTTAAAACAGAATATTATGGCGCTGTAAGTGAAATTCTGCAAGAGGCGACACTTACGGTTCCCGAATCGGCCTATTTTAAAAAAGGTGGCAAAGAAGGAATCCACAGCGAACATATGGGATATCTCCTGGCTGATCTTCAATACATGCAGCGAACCTATCCGAATATGAACTGGTAATGACGATCGCAAAAGAACATATCGACCACCGGCTGGCGGAAATACTTAAAAATGTTTCCGACCCGGAAATTCCCGTGTTGTCGATTATGGATCTTGGCGTCGTGCGTTCGGCGAATTTCGTGGCCGATAATTTGGCGGAGATCGATATCACGCCAACATACAGCGGATGTCCGGCAATGGATGTCATTGGCGATGATATCAAAAGCGAATTGAAAAAATTCGGAATCGACGCGAAAATCAACCTCATATTGTCACCCGCATGGACGACAGATTGGATTACGCAAGAGGGTCGCGACGCACTTGAAAAATACGGAATAGCAGCACCTTTGGATGCGGTTGCCGACAAAGAGGCGCTGCTCGGAAATAAGAGATTAATAAAATGTCCGCAGTGCGGATCACAAAATACAATGCTCGTTAGCCAGTTTGCATCGACTGCCTGCAAAGCGATGTTTAAATGCAACGACTGTCTCGAGCCGTTCGATTATTTCAAATGTTTAAAATAATGGATTCGATAATATCACATAAAGAAAATAAAGTAGGGTTCATCACGCTCAACAGGCCTGACGTCTTCAACAGTTTTAACCGCGAAATGGCGCTCCAGCTGCAAGGCGTGCTCGATGATTTTGCAAAGGATGATGAGGTCCGCGCGATTGTTATCACCGGTGAAGGCAAAGCGTTTTGTGCGGGACAGGATTTGAAGGAAGTAACCACACCCGAACTGAATCCGGGTTTCCGGAAGATCCTGGAAGAACATTACAATCCGATAATCGCGCGCATCAGAACAATCGAAAAGCCAATTTTGGCAGCGGTCAATGGCGTGGCGGCCGGAGCAGGCGCAAACATTGCGCTGGCTTGTGATATCGTCGTGGCGTCCGAATCGGCCAGCTTTATTCAGGCCTTTAGCAAGATCGGTCTGATTCCCGACAGCGCAGGAACGTTTTTCCTTCCGCGTCTGATCGGTTTTCAGAAAGCGTCCGCATTGATGATGCTTGGCGATAAAGTTTCTGCGCAGGAAGCCTTCAACATGGGAATGATCTACAAGTTTTATCCTGTCGCGTTTTTTGAGGAGGAAGTCCACAAACTTGCAGTTACTTTATCGGAAATGCCGACACACGCGCTCGCATTGACAAAAAAGTTGCTCAATCGCTCAATGATCAATAACCTCGAAGAACAACTGGCATTGGAAAGCGACCTCCAGATCGATGCGAGTTCATCAAATGATTATCGCGAAGGCGTCGCGGCATTTGTCGAAAAGAGAAAACCCGAATTCAAAGGAAATTAAATGGTAACAGCGATCATAGGCTCGGGAACGATGGGTAGCGGGATTGCGCAGGTTGCGGCTATGGCCGGATCGCGGGTTCTGCTGTACGATACGAATTCGGCCGCGCTTGCAAAGAGTAAATCAAGCCTCGGGTCGACATTGTCTAAACTCATTGAAAAAGGTAAGATCGATGAATCGGAAAAAGAGCGCATTGCAGCAAATATCGAGTATGTCGATTCAATGAATTCACTGGCAGATGCCGATCTCATCATCGAAGCCATCGTCGAAAACCTTGATGTGAAGCGCACATTGTTTTCACAGCTTGAAAACATTTTGTCTGATCAAGCCATTCTTGCCTCAAATACTTCATCGCTTTCGATCGCGTCGATTGCTGCGGCTTGTACGAAACCTGAACGCGTCATTGGAATCCATTTTTTCAATCCGGCGCCTTTGATGCACTTGGTTGAGGTCGTTCCGGCAGTTCAGACAACACAGGAAGTTGTTGATAAGGCTATAGAGATCATTAAGAGTTGGAAGAAGCTTCCCGCGCTGGCTAAGGATACGCCCGGATTTATTGTCAATCGGGTCGCCAGGCCTTTTTACGGCGAAGCGCTGCGGATCTATGAAGAAGGAATTGCGGATTTTGCAACGATAGACCAGGCGATGAAATCATTGGGCGGATTCCGGATGGGGCCGTTTGAACTGATGGATTTTATAGGCAATGATGTTAATTATGCGGTGACCGAAAGCGTATTTACCGCATTTTATTTCGATCCGCGATATAAGCCATCGTTTACGCAAAAACGGCTGACCGAAGCCGGTTTTCTCGGGCGTAAATCAGGACGCGGATATTACGATTATTCAACAGAGCAATCTCATAATTTGGCAAATGATGAGGTTTTGAATAATTATATTTTCGAACGCATTTTGGCGATGCTGATCAACGAGGCCGCGGATGCATTGCACCTGAATGTCGCTTCGGCCGAAGATATTGATATCGCCATGACGAAAGGTGTCAATTATCCAAAAGGATTGCTGGCGTGGGCGGATGATAAAGGAATCGACTGGTGCGTCGCGAAACTTGATGAATTGTACAACGAATATCACGAAGACAGGTATCGATGCAGCCCGCTGCTACGTAAAATGGCGCGTGAAAACAAAACGTTCTTTTAATGCAGCCGCGTGAGATAGTCGACAGGATGTTCGACAACGATGCATTCAGCCAATGGCTTGGAATGGAAGTCGAAGAAATTTCAGCCGGGAAATGCATTCTTTCGATGACGATACGCAAGGAAATGACCAACGGTTTTGGGATCGCACATGGCGGGATCTCCTATTCGCTTGCGGATTCAGCGCTTGCATTTGCTTCGAATTCACACGGCCGCCAAAGCATGAGCATCGATACGTCCATCAATCATATCGAAGCGTTGCGCGAAGGCGATCACATCACAGCAGTTGCCACTGAAAATGCAATTAAGAACAAATTCGGCTTTTACACCGTCGAAATAAAGAGAGAAGATAAAGTTGTCGCCCTATTCAAAGGAACGGTGTACCGAAGCGACAAGAGATGGGAGATTTTATAAATTTTGAATTTTAAATTTTAAATGTTGGCAGCTCCAATTATCAACTGTCAACTATTAATTATCAATTAAATGGATTCATACATCATAGACGGAATTCGCACGCCGATCGGCAATTATCAGGGAACGCTTTCCGCTGTCCGTGCCGATGATCTGGGTGCGATCGTCATCAAATCTTTGGTCGAAAAACATCCTGAAATTCCGTTGGGTGCGTATGACGACGTCATTCTCGGTTGCGCCAATCAGGCCGGCGAAGACAACCGTAACGTCGCACGCATGTCGTTGCTTTTGGCGGGTCTGCCCACGAGCGTTCCGGGTGAAACTGTCAACAGGCTTTGCAGCTCGGGATTGTCGGCAGTAGTTCATGCCAATCGTGCGATCAAAGCAGGCGACGGCGATTTATTCATCGCAGGTGGCGTGGAGAATATGACACGTGGACCGCTCGTGATTTCAAAACCGTCAGCAGCGTTTGGGACTGACTCAAAAATGTACGATTCTTCATTTGGCTGGCGATTCGTCAATCCGAAAATGAAGGAAATGTACGGTACCGATGCGATGGGAGAAACCGCTGAAAATCTTGTAGAGAAATATAACATAAGTAGGGAAGACCAGGACAAGTTTGCTTTGAACAGTCAGTTGAAAGCGGCAAAAGCCCAACAGTCGGGGAGGCTTGCAAAAGAAATTATACCGGTTGAAATTCCGCAACGAAAAGGCGATTTGATCCGTTTTGAAAACGACGAGTTCATCAAGCCTGCAACCTCAATGGAAGGCCTTTCAAAACTTCGCGCGGCTTTCAAAAAAGACGGAAGCGTGACGGCAGGAAATTCATCAGGATTGAATGACGGGGCGTCGGCGACATTGATCGCGTCCGAAAATGCAGTTACAAAATACAATCTGAAACCGCTCGCACGAATCGTCAGTTCCGCGGTTGTTGGATCCGAGCCGCGAATCATGGGAATCGGCCCGGTTGAAGCGGCAAACAAAGCTTTGGCAAAGGCGGGATTGACGATAGATCAGATGGATGTCATCGAACTCAATGAAGCCTTTGCGGCGCAGGCTATCGCCTGCATCCGGGCTTGGGGATTGAAAGATGATGATCCAAGGATAAATCCGAACGGCGGCGCAATCGCGCTCGGTCATCCGCTTGGCGTTTCAGGTGCGAGGATCGCGTATTCGGCAGCGCTTGAGTTAAATCTGACCGATAAAAGGTATGCCCTCGTTACGATGTGCATCGGCGTCGGCCAAGGATATGCATTGGTCATCGAAAACGCTCAAACCCCGCTCAAATAAACACCCGAGCCCAAAGGGCGAACTGAGCGAAGCTAAA
>CBDUBP010000060.1:0-11419 GCA_965365415.1 uncultured bacterium
ATATGGTGTCCGGGGCCAGCAAGGAGTTTAAAGCGCATTTCTCATTAAAACGATAGCCTCATATGAATCTTAAGAAAAGGTATCTACTACTTTTATTATTGTTTAACTTATCTTTTTCTCAGGAAGGGATCGCAGTTTACTCAGATTACTTAACCGATAATTACTATTTGATCCATCCGTCTATGGCAGGTGCTGCCAATTGTGCCAAGTTGAGGCTGACCGGCCGTCAGCAGTGGTTTGGCCAAGAGGATGCCCCCTCATTGCAAACGCTGAGTTTTAACGGTCGGATTGCCGAGCGTTCGGGTGCCGGTATCATTGTTTTCAATGACAGGAACGGATATCACTCTCAGCGGGGCGCGAAGCTGACATATGCCCACCACATCATGTTTTCACGTGATGAAGTGGACCTGAATCAGCTTTCATTTGGCGTAAGTGCAGGATTTGTTCAAAGTTTGCTTGATGAGACTGAGTTTATCAATTCAGGCGATTACGATCCAAACGTTGATGGAACGATAGTGCAGAAAGATTCATATTTCAATGTCGACATCGGAGCATCATATAACTTCCTGGAGTTTTACGCGCATTTTACAGTTAAGAATGCACTGGCCAATAAAAGAGAACTTTATTCTGAGATAGAGAGCGACAACTTGCGCAAGTTCCTCTTTAGTGCCGGATATGTATTTGGAACCAGTGAAACGCTGGTCTGGGAACCGTCAATCCTCTTCCAAATGGTAAGTGAAACCAAGGAAAAATCGATTGATGTCAATTTGAAAGTCTACAAGGAACTAGATTTCGGAAAATTATGGGGCGGCGTATCATACCGACGCAGTCTTGACGGAGCACAATATGTAAACGGAACAAGCATCGAAGATCAGCGTCTGCAGTACATCACACCTCTTGTTGGAGTGAATTACAAGAATTTCATGGTGGCCTACACTTATTCCGCATTATTGGGCGATGTAAAGTTTGACAGCGGTGGATTCCACCAAATCACGCTTGGGATTGATCTATTCTGCCGAAACGATAAGTACGAGTGTTTCTGCCCGGCAATTAACTAATACAGGTCCCGCTCATTTGCGGGACTTTTTTTATGATAATAAAATCAGTAAACGGAAAGAGTCCGCAGATACCTGCCGATTGTTTTGTTGCGGATAATGCGACAATCATCGGCGATGTCTCCTTTGGTGCAGATTGCAGTGTTTGGTTTAATGCAGTTGTTCGAGGTGACGTGCATTTTATTAAGATCGGCAATAAGGTCAATATTCAGGATGGCGCGATAATCCACTGCACCTATCAAAAATGCCCTACTACAATTGGCAATAACGTTTCGATCGGGCATAACGCTATCGTACACGGATGCACGGTGAACGACAACGTACTCATCGGAATGGGGGCCATTGTAATGGATAATTGTGTAATAGAGAGTAACTCCATCATTGCGGCGGGCGCCGTTGTTACGCAGAATACCAGAGTTGAATCGGGATCGATCTATGCAGGTGTCCCGGCAAAGAAGGTCAAAAACATCGATCAATCAGATTTTGCAGGGGAAATCATGCGTATTTCCGAAAATTACGTAATGTACTCGTCCTGGTTTAAGGAATGATCAAAAGTTCATCTGGTCGACCTTGTATCGCCCACCAAGGATATTTTTCAAAACGTGTGGATCGCTGTTCGTCATAAAAATAGGCTCTTCCGTATTTTGGACAGACAGCATTTGTCGCTCATGAAGCACGGCCTGGGTCTGGCGTGCGACGGCTTCTCCCGAATCGATGATTTTGATATGCGCCGGAATAATATCTTTTATCTTGGGAATAAGATACGGATAATGACTGCAGCCCAACACCAGATAGTCGATACCTTCTTCTACCATGGGTGTCAAATACTCTTTAAGAAGCCTTGACATTTCCGGTGTGTCAATCTGACCTGCTTCGATAAGCTGCACAAGGCCATTTCCGACCTGCTCCACAATCTTTACTTCCTGATAGAACTCGACGGCTTTATTGAATAATTCGCTGCTTAGCGTGCCTTTGGTGGCCAAAACGCCGATAACATGAGTTCGACTTTTTGCTGCAGCTGGTTTGATTGCAGGTTCTATCCCGATGAATGGGATGTCGTACGCCGCGCGGAGCTCTTTGATTGCATTCGTGGTCGCTGTATTGCATGCCACAACAACGATCTTACATCCCAGATTTAAAAGCAGTTCCGTGTTCTTTTTGCTGAGGGCAATGATTTCCTCTTTTGATTTCTCACCATACGGAGCATTACGGCTATCGGCAAGATAGATTGTCGATTCGTTTGGAAGTAGATTGTGAATTTCCCTCCAGATTGAAGTGCCGCCGATTCCGGAATCAAATAGCCCGATTGGCCTGTTGTCTGTCATAAAACAAATGTAAAAAAAAACTGCCCTTTGGAGGCAGTTTGAATTTTAAGGGATCGATTAGAATCCTAAATCTTTCTTGACGTCGGCTGTGAGGTCCGGTCCATCCGCAAGTAGCAATTCAGCTGAATTAAGAATGTATTGGTAACCTTTGCTCTTTCCGATTTTTTGAATTGAGGCTTTTACCTTATCGATGATCGGCTTGGTAAGATCGGCTTCCTTTTTCTGAAGTTCTTTCTGAGCGTTATCGCGAAAATCTACGATCCGCTTTTGCATATCCTGAACCTCTTTTGAACGTTCTTCATTGATCTTATCAGAAACAGTAGTCGCTTCCTGCTCATATTTCTTGATCCGGTTTTGATACTCATCCACCATCGTCTTGTAATCTGCGTCGTATGTACCGCTCAATTTCTCCAGTTGTTTCTGCGCGTCAAGCATTGCAGGCATTTTGGTCATAATTTCCGCAACATTTACATGAGCGGTCTTTGCCTGCGCATTTGCAGCATTGACACCGAAAAATAGAACAGCAGCTATTACTAACGTTTTTACTTGTTTCATCATTTTATAATATTAATTAGAATTATTCTTGAGTTTTTTCTTGTGTACCTTCCTCTTTGGCTTTTTTCGCTGCTTCGCGATCGGCCTGTATTTTTGCTTTTTTCTCTTCCAACGCTTTTATCCTTGCTTCGCGGTCGGCTTTGGCCTTTTCCCTGCGCTCTTCTGCGGCGGTTTTAGGTTTGTCGGTTGAAGTTGAATCGGTCGCAGTTTCAGATGTTGCTTCCGGGTCTGCATTTCTTTCAGCAGGTGTTGTCGATGGTGCTTCATCTGTTCCTGCTGGGGATTCGGTAGTTTTACCCGTTTTCCTGCCTTCTCTTTCTTCCTGTTGCTGTTTACGCTTTTCTTCAGCAAGGCGTTTTTTTTCTTCCTGCGCGGCCTTTCTGTCGGCGATCAGTTTTTCGCGTGCTGCTTTACGTTCATCGAGCTTCTTCTGGCGTTCGGCCATTGCAGGATTATCATCTATCATATCCTCTTTAGCTTCCTGCGCCTCTTCTTCTTTCAGCTCCTTCTTGCTCTTTTGTTCGCGTTTTGCGGCACGCGTGATTGCACGGACCACCTGATCGCTGATATCGTGACGTTTCGCCGCAAAAAGCATCGTTAGGTCTGATGATTTGTCGAAAATAAAATCGTATTTTTTTGCTTCTGAAATATCCTGGACCGCAGTAAAAACCTGATCCTGGATTGGTTTGACGAGGACTGCTTTCTGAACTATCAGATCGCCATTCGGACCGAAACGTTTTTGCTGATAATCGGCAAGCTCGGATTCCTGGAACCTGATTTCTTCCTCACGTTCTTCAATAAGTTCCTTCGTAAGCAGAACTTTTTCAGTTTTAAGTGCATCCTTAAGCTTGGTAATGTCACTTTTTTTGGTTTCGATTTCCTGCTTCCATTTCTGGGCTTTTTGCTCAAGCTGATTCTTAGCTTCGGTGTAATCAGGAACATTCTGGAGGATGTACTCCATATCAATGTAACCGATTTTGATACCTCTTGTCTGAGCATTTGCTGTAAGGCCTACAACAAATAACAGGATGAAGAAAAGTCTTTTCATATTAAAAACTGCGTTAGAAAATATCGTGCCATTATCTGATTAGAACTGCTGACCGATGATAAAATGTGTTTCCCAACCATTAGGTTTAACAAGTCCCGGAATCGGAAGCGCGTCGAATCCGTAACCGAAGTCGATTCCAAGCAGTCCGAACGCAGGCATGAAAACACGCAATCCAAATCCTGCCGAACGTTGGAGTAGGAAAGGATTATAATTCCTGAACGTATCATACGCAGCCCCACCTTCGATGAAAGTCAGCGCGTAAATCGATGCTGCTGCCTTTAATGTCAGCGGATACCGCAATTCTAATGAAAATTTATTATAAACCGTAGCGCCATTTTGTGCACCTCGGGCATCTTGCGGCGTCAGGGACTGGTTCGGATATCCGCGAAGTCCGATGACCTCACGTCCATCCAGCGCAAAATTTGCAAGTCCGTCCCCACCCAGGAAAAATCTCTCGAAAGGAACCAGTCCCCTGTCCTGATTATAAGCTCCTAAGAAGCCAAACTCGCCGGTTGAACGAAGGACGAATTTACCATAAATTTTTGTAAACCAGTCTGCTTTGAATTTAATTTTATAATATTCAAGCCAGTTGAATTTCTTCTGATCGACCTTCGATTGGTCGACGGCAGCCAGCGCAGGATCGGTTACGACATTGCCGTTCGGGCCATCAACAAGGGCTCCGGTGGCAACGTAATTACCGTTTGAATCAAAGTACGGCTCGCCTTTGTTCGTCAGTTTATATTCGGGCAGGTCGTCAAGGTTCGCATAATCGATCTTATTGAAAAGCGAATACGGCGGCGTCAGCTTGGCCGTGACGCTAAATTCGGAACCGTATGTTGGAAAGATTGGATTCACACCCTTATTATTCCTGCTGAGCCCGATCGTATATGCAAAGTTTCTGGACGAACCGTCACCAAAAGTAAACAGTCCCGTGTTATAATTGTTCAGGTCGTAATATTGAAAACTCAATGCATTTGAGAAAACGAATGAATCATCCGGCCTCGTCAGACGCTTGGCGATTCCAACCGACAATGTCAGAATGTTGAAGCTTTTGCTGCGGTCGACATCCCTTGTCTGGAAATTGTTCAGGAACTGCTTGCTGTATGAAATCGATGAACTGAACCTGATCGGCTTTTTTCCGCCAAACCACGGTTCAGAAAAAGATAAGCTGTATGTCTGGAAATATGAACTTCCCTGGAGCCTTAAGGAAACCTGTTGTCCGTCACCCATAGGCAAAGGCTTGTATGCTTCCTTATTGAAAATGTTACGTGCGGAGAAATTGTTGAAAGACAATCCAAGCGTTCCGATAAAGCCGCCACCGCCATATCCGCCCTGAAGCTCGATCTGGCTGGATCCCTTTTCGACGAGATTGTATTCGATGTCGACCGTTCCGGCGGCCGCATCGACGTTTTTGAACTTCGGTTCGATGGCTTCAGGATCAAAGAATCCAAGCTGCCCGATCTCGCGAACCGTCCGAACCACATCTTCTTTGCTGTATTTTTCTCCAGGCTTTGTCCGGAGTTCACGGTAAATTACCCTGTCGTTTGTTTTATCGTTCCCGACAACTGTAATCTTATTGAAATAAGCGATCGGGCCTTCCATGATGCGGATTTCGAAATCGATGGTGTCGTTTTCAGTCCTGACTTCAACCGCGTTGACATTTGAGAACAAATAACCGTTGTTTTGGTAGAGGTTCGTGATGTCTTCCCCGTCAGGTTTTGTCTTGTCGGCGATTCGCTTCTGAAGCAGGACACCGTTGTACACATCTCCGCGCTTAATGCCGAGCATCCGGTTTAATGCCTGGTCGCTGTAAACGGTATTCCCAAGGAATTTGATATCACCAAAATAATATTTGCGGCCTTCTTCGACCTTAATGTCGATGTCAAGCACATTTTTATCCTTATTATAAGCTACCGAATCTGAAATGATCCTTGCATCGCGATATCCTTTTTCCTTGTATTTTGCAATCACATTTTCAAGATCTTCCTTGTATTTGTCGCGGATGAATTTAGAGCGCTTGAAAACCCGTATCAGGTTGCGCTGCTTCGTATTTTTCATCAGCTTGCGAAGCTTTGAGTCGGTGAACTTCTCGTTGCCGTCAAAGTCGATGCTGCGAATTTTTACTTTGTCGCCCTGATCGATATTGACGAGCATGCGCACATTGTTGGCACCGCCCGTGGTGTCCGGATAAGTAGTAATGTTGACCTTAGTATTGTAATATCCTTCCTTGCGATATTTATTTTCGATATAGTTTTTAGTGGTGGTGATCAGGTTTTCATTGACGACTTTGCCTTTTGTCAGGCCATTGTCCTTAATCAACGATTCAGTTTTGTTTTTCTTTATGCCCGCAAATTTTACTTCGCTGAGTTTTGGAAGTTCGTGAATGTTGAGCTCAAGCCAGATACTGTCGCCCTGGGTCCGCTGTACGTAAAAATTGATATCGCTGAAAAGTCCAAGCTTTCCCAATTTCTTGATTGCGTTGGCAATTTCTTCGCCCGGAACCGTGATCTGCTGGCCTTTTTCAAGACCGGAGAAAGTAATGACGTTACTCTTATTGAAGCTGATTTTTCCGGTGACATCCACGTCGGCCAGAATGTAAGGTCTGCCCTGATCGAAAGTTAGCCTGTCCTGGGCCTGGGATTGAAAAGCACTTGCAAGGAGCAAAACTCCCAGAATGGCCTTTACATAAGTATTTAGCACTAAAAAACTATTTAATTTGTTCACTTGTCTTTCCAAATCTGCGTTCTCTTTTTTGATAATCGGCAAGCGCCCTGAATAAATCTTCTTCCTTGAAGTCAGGCCACAACACATCGGTAAAATATAATTCCGCGTAAGCAATCTGCCAAAGCAGGAAATTACTGATCCGATGCTCGCCACTTGTCCTTATCAAGAGATCCACATCCGGTAAATTTTGCGTGTAAAGATGCTGATTAATAATCGATTCATCTATATCGCCAATTGAAATTATATTATTTTTAACTTTGTCGGAAATTACTGTCACGGCGCGGATTATTTCTTCCCTCGACCCATAGCTCAGGGCCAGTGTCAGCGTCATTCTCGTGTTGTTTTTGGTCTGTTCGATGACATCGCGAAGTTCCTTGCTGACCGCTTTCGGAAGCTTGTCGAGATTGCCGATCGAATTTAGTTTTATACTGTTTTCCATCAGGCCTTTTACCTCTTTTCGAAGTGTGCTGATCAACAGTTTCATCAAAGTATTTACCTCTGATTTCGGCCTGTTCCAATTCTCGGTCGAGAATGCGTAAAGCGTCAGATATCCTATACCAAGGCGGGCGGAAGCCTCAACAACTTCGCGCACCGATCTTGCACCGTTCTCATGACCAAAGATCCGCATCATCCCGCGGCTTTTAGCCCAACGCCCGTTCCCATCCATAATGACGGCAAGATGGTTTGGCAGCCTGTTCTTATCTAAAGTAGTTTCTAATCCCATTTATTCGCTGCAGAAACACGGTTTCTCCGTGAAAGTATAGGTTAATGTTATACCGGTAAATGTATACCAGTCCTTGCTGTTGATGTTCCCGAACCGGTACTCGGCCAGATCTTTTGCTTTTGGATTGCTGCCATCGAGGTTGTCGGTGAATGTGTAACGGAATCCGACTTCGAAACCGAGAACGAATTTCGGTGCAATGTTCGTTTTGAAACCAACGGCCATAGGAATGGCGATGCTCGATTCACTGTTGTCTTCTTCCTGTACTCCGTCGCGAAAATAACTCTCCTTGTAAAAAAAATACGATACTCCCGTATAAACGTAGGGTGTAAACTGCCGATCGAGTTCATGCAGGTTGAAATCAAAAAAGTTGAATTCAAACGCCGCGGTCACTTCAGTAACGTTATTTTCGAATTCGAAGCCGCGCAACTTCCTTCCATCAGAATCAGAATCATTGTCATCAGCCGAAATTTTCGCATGTTTCAGTGAAAGACGGTATGAGTGACGTGGGCTCCGGTTCCATTTGTATACGAGGCCAAGTGCGAGATCATGGGGTTTGATGTAATCCGTTGGGCCGATCTCACCGATATAGTTGCTTCCGCCGACAAATACGCCAAGCTCGTTGATCTGTGCCTGCGTATTGAAAATGGTCAGAAGAAAAATCAAAATCGGTAATCTTTTCATCGGCTTTTTAAACAGCGTGCAAATATAGTAATATTGAGCGCTTAATGACTGCATTAAGCAATTTTTAGGCTTGCGCACGATTTAGAAAACGGAAACAAAAAGTGTGTAGTATGGCCGAACCGAAAATTAATTCCGTTTATCCTCGCCCCACAAAAGTTTGTCACGAAGTGTTTTGAGAAAGGTCTGCCCCGGAATTTCAATCATGTTGATATGAAACGGCGTTTTGGTGATGGTCAGGATGGATTCGTTCCTGACGGATGCGATCCGCGAATCGAGTGAAACCAAGTATTGTTCTTCGCGTCCCGTAACGCGCAGCCTGACTTCCGTATTGTCCGGAATCACAAGTGGTCGCGCATTGAGGTTGTGAGGGGAAATCGGCGTGATCACCAGACTTTTGACATCCGGCGTAAGGACCGGGCCGCCACAGCTCAATGAATAGCCTGTTGAACCCGTCGGTGTAGCGATGATCAGACCATCAGCCCAATACGAATTGAGATATTCGCCATTTAGATACGTTTCGATAGTGATCATCGACGTCGTATCTTTTCTGCTGACAGCCACCTCATTCAATGCAAAATTGATTTCGGACAATTCAGAAAGTGCGGGACTGCAGTCGAGGCTTAACAATGTTCTTTGCGATATTGCGAACTTTCGTTCAAGTACGAATCGTCCGAACTCCTCAATTGTATCCTTCTGGACATTGGCGAGAAAACCAAGCCGCCCGGCATTGATTCCGACAATCGGAATGCCTGAATCGCGTACAATTGCAGCGGCGCGAAGTATTGTTCCGTCGCCGCCGATGCTGATCAGCAAATCATAGCCGTGGCGGAGATCGTCGTGTGTGCTGAATGTCGGATAGTCGCCGGAAATGATTTTTTTCTCGTGAAGCACAGCCAGAAAATCTTTTGCGATTCCCAACTCAACGCCATTATTGTCAAAGAATGAAAATATTTCCCGGATGATGGGCTCGGTGCTGTTCTGGTAATATTGGCCGAAGATCGCTACTTTCATTACATGTTCAGATACTTGTCGAGATAATCCGAACGTTCCTTCAATCCTTCCAGATACGTGTCCTCCTGATGCTCGGAAATGATGTTGTAGTTGTATCGCCTGAAAGTCTGTATGATCTCATTCATCCCGCCGAGTGTCGTCTTGATCGTAATCTGGACCGAATCCACCGATGCATCCGAAATGAATACACCCAATACTTTTCCATTGTTGCTCTCCACGATCTGAACTACCTGCGACATCGAGTATTCGCGGATGTTCTTCTCTACGATCAGCACGCCGCCCGGCTCTTTTAAGAACGGGGTTTCATTGAACATCTTGATGATCTCGGGAATTTCATAATAGCCGACGTAAGCATTATTTTCATCAAGCACCGGAACGACGTTGCTTCGGTTCCGGGCAAAAAGTTCGAGTACGTCAAGCCATGTCATCGTCGTGCGCGCAAAAAATCCTTCGAGCGCATAACGGTAATCCGACAGCTGCTTGTCGCGGTCAAAAGTCTCGGCATCTTCACACGGGATGCATCCAATATATACGCTTTCCTCGACGACCGGGAAATGTGAAAAAGTCACTTCATCAAAAAAGTCCTGGACATTGGCGACTGTTTCGGCGACATCAAGTGCCTTATAGTCGTTGCTGAGATAGTCTTTGATCGAATTCATAGCAGGTATTTAGGTTGCAAAATAATCAAAAATTACCACAAAGCAGCCTCTTTAAGTTTGTATTTTTGGGCAAACAAATGCCAATGACAAAGCTCAGCGTCAACATCAATAAAATTGCAACTTTGCGGAATGCACGCGGCGGAAATGTGCCCGATGTCATTAAAGCCGCAATCGACATCCAGCGTTATGGCGCACACGGAATCACCATCCACCCGCGGCCGGATGAACGGCATATCCGATATCAGGATGCGCGCGATTTGAAACCCGTAGTCCATACCGAACTCAATATCGAAGGTAATCCCGACCGCAAGTTCATCGATCTTATCCTTGAAGTAATGCCCGCACAGGTCACGCTCGTACCCGATGCGCCCGATGCCATTACGTCGAATGCAGGCTGGGATACGATCATCCACCGAGATTATCTGCGAGAGATTATATCAGAATTTAAGAGACACGGGATCCGTACGTCAATATTTGTCGATCCGATCAACGAGATGATCGAAGGCGCCGCCGAAACTGGCACCGACCGAATCGAGCTTTACACGGAAGAATTCGCGTCACAATATGCCAAAGGAAACATGTCGGCCGTCGAACCTTATGCGCAATCGGCCATGCTTGCAACAAACCTCGGACTCGGAGTCAACGCCGGCCATGACCTTTCGCTTGATAACATCAAGTTTTTCAAAGATAACGTTCCCGGATTGCTTGAAGTCTCGATCGGTCATGCGTTGATCGCCGAATCATTATACCTCGGACTTGAGAATGTCGTTCAGATGTATCTGCATCGGTTGCAATGATTTGGGCGTGCCCCCGATAGCTATCGGGGTCGGGTTTTCCGCGCTACACGGTAGCTTGCTTCAACCCCTCACGCGCCTAAATGACAATTGACAGTTGCCAATATAATGTCGAGGTGAGTTAATAATCCTAAAAATTGGCGCCTTCGCGTCTTCGTGGTTAATGAACAAAAAAATACTACTACTCGGATCCGGTGAACTCGGAAAAGAATTCACGATCGCCGCGCAAAGAATCGGCCAGACGGTCATCGCGGCCGACAGTTACGAAAATGCGCCGGCGATGCAAGTGGCTCACGGTTTTGAAGTCATCAACATGCTCGATGGTTCTGAGCTCGACCGCATCGTCGCAAAACATCAGCCCGACCTGATCGTTCCAGAGATCGAAGCCATCCGCACCGAACGCTTTTACGATTACGAAAAACAAGGGTTTACAGTCGTTCCATCCGCGAAAGCGGCCAACTTCACGATGAACCGCAAAGCGATACGCGATCTTGCGGCGAAGGAACTCGGCATCAAAACGGCTGATTATCGATACGCAATCACAGCCGAGGAACTGCGAAAAGGTGTTTCCGAAGTCGGAATGCCGTGCGTTGTAAAACCGCTGATGTCGTCATCTGGAAAAGGCCAGTCGACGATAAAATCGGAAAGTGACATTGAAAAGGCGTGGCAATACGCCGTCGATGGCTCACGCGGCGATGTCATTGAGGTCATCGTCGAAGCATTCGTCAAATTTGATTCTGAAATAACATTACTGACGGTTACCCAAAGAAACGGTCCGACACTTTTTTGCCCGCCTATCGGCCACCGGCAGGAACGCGGCGATTACATGGAAAGCTGGCAGCC
>CBDUBP010000061.1:0-11312 GCA_965365415.1 uncultured bacterium
GCAGAGTGTTGCAACGGCGGGGAGCCCGGGATGCAGCCGACCGTTATCAGGAGCTATTACGATTACCGTTTTGCCTCCGCCAACGGTTTCGATTGCATCCAACTCGACGATTTGTTCCGGACAAAGTGCAACGGTGACATTTACCGGAACGCCAAATGCCACGGTCACTTACAATATCAATGGAGGAGCAAATCAGACCATTAATCTGAATGCCTCGGGATCGGCATCGGTTACGAATACGTATTCATCAACAGCTGTCTTTAATCTTGTCAGTGTTACGACGTCAGGAACACCTTCGTGCACACAACCGGTGACGGGCACAGTGACAATTTCCGTAATACAGCTTCCAACGGCGACAATTTCAGCCAATTCGACAATTTGTTCCGGACAATCGGCGACTGTTAATTTTACCGGAACTCCGAATGCTGTCGTTACTTATAACATCAATGGTGGCGCATCGCAGACCATTACCCTGAATGTCGCAGGAACAGCGTCGATCACAAATACATATACGGCCAACACCATTTTCAACCTTGTGAGCATATCGACAGCAGGTACGCCTGTATGCAGCCAGCCTGTAACGGGTATGATCACTATTTCGGTACTTCCACCGCCGACCGTAGCGATTTCGGTTTCAGCGTCCCCGATATGCGAAGAATCAGAAGCGATCGTGACATTTACCGGGACACCAAATGCGATTGTAACTTACAACATCAATGGTGCGGCGAGTCAGACAATTACATTAAATGCAGCCGGAACCGCCGTGATTACCGGAACTTACTCGACAAATACGGTCTTCAATCTTGTCAGCGTTGCAACAGGCGGAACGCCATCATGCGTTGTTCCTGCGGTAGGATCAGTGACCATTACAGTCGTGCAGTTGCCTACGGCATCAATTTCAGGCAACGCAACCGTTTGTCCTGATGGTTCAAGCACAGTCACCTTTACAGGAACACCAAACGCAACCGTTACGTATAATATCGACAACGGAGGTAATCAGACCATCGTGTTGAGCGCTGCAGGCACAGGCTCAATCACGAATACATTTTCATCGACAACAGTGTTTAACTTGGTAAGCGTTGCATCGTCCGGAAATCCGGTTTGCAGCCAGCCTTTGACGGGTAGCATAACCATCGAAGTCCAGCAACCGCCGACGGTGACAATATCATCAGATCAGCAGATATGTCCCGGCGATAGCGCAACGGTAACTTTTACCGGAACGCCGAATGCGATCATCACTTATAACATTAATAGTGGAGCTGCAGAGACAATTACTCTGGGGGCGACCGGAACAGCGTCGATTACGGATGCTTATACTTCGACCACCGTGTTTAATGTGGTCAGCGCATCAACCTCAGGGACGCCGGGTTGCAGTCAGCCACAAAGCGGTTCAGTTACAATAAGCGTCATTCCAACGCCGACCGTAACAATCAGCGGCACGACCAGTATCTGTACGGGTTCCGAAGCTACAATTACATTTACCGGAACGCCGAATGCCACTGTGATTTATTCATTTCTTGGAGGGCCGGACCAATTCCTTACTTTGGATGGTGATGGAAACGCAACAATAACACAAGCGTATAATGCAAATGCCACGGTCGTACTTGTGAGCGTTTCAACTGCCGGAAACCCAACCTGTACGCAGCAGGTTTCGGGTTCTGTAGAAATTACCGTCATTCCGTTGCCGACTGCGTCCGCTTCAGCGACGACTATGAACGTTTGTTCTGGCACCAGCGCAGCGGTTACCTTTACAGGAACTCCAAATTCGACCGTAACTTATAACGTAAATGGCGGTGCAGCCCAATCGATCAATCTTGGATCGACAGGAACCGTTTCGATCTCGCCGGTACTTTCGGGCACATCGACTTTCACCCTCGTAAGCATATCGGGTAGTGGAACGCCTGTTTGCAGCCAGAATCTAACCGGTTCAGTAACGATAAATGTAACACCTGCGCCAAACGCCGGCAATGATGTCTCTAATTACGAAGTGTGCGGAAATTCCCCATCGGTTGATCTTTTTGGATTGCTTGGCGCCAATGCACAGACCGGAGGAACATGGTCACCGGCATTGTCGGGCGGATTGGGGATTTTTAATCCCGCGGTCGATGCCGCGGGCACGTATGTATACACCGTCACAGGAAACGCGCCGTGTCCTGATGATTCGGCATCAGTTACAATTTCAGTTATCGCACCTCCAAACGCAGGGGCAGACGGTTCTCTGAACATCTGTTCGAATGCCGACGCACAGGATCTCTTCACGTTGCTGGGTCCAAATGCACAAATCGGAGGCACGTGGGCACCTGCACTCGCAAGCGGAACGGGAGTTTTCGATCCGGGAGTAGACGGCGCTGGAACTTACACATATACTGTTGCAGGAACTGGCGCGTGTGCGAATGACTCGGCGACAGTTACCGTCGCGGTAACCCCCGGTCCCGAGGCAGGTCAGAACGGATCAATGACTGTTTGTGCCGACAGCGATCCGCAGAATTTATTTAACTTTTTGGGCGGAACACCACAGGTCGGCGGAACATGGTCGCCCGCTCTTGCTTCAGGAACCGGAGTTTTCAATCCTGCCATCGATCCCGCAGGTGTTTACACATACACATTTTTTGGCAATCAGCCATGTGATAACGATACCGCAACGGTAACGGTAACTGTAAATCCGATCCCGAACGCAGGGACAGACGGTACGGCATTCTTCTGTACGAACTATCCGGCATCCGATCTGTTTGCGGCACTTGGCGGAACTCCACAATCAGGTGGAACATGGTCACCGGCTCTTGCCAGCGGTACCGGCGTCTTTAATCCGCAGATCGATGCGCCCGGCGTTTATACTTATTCGGTCGGAGGGAACCTCTGCAGCCTCGATACGGCAACCGTCACCGTGACCGTGGTTCAATCGCCAAATGCAGGCGGGCCCGGTGCGACATTGAATGTTTGCTTTACATCGACATCAGTCGACCTGACGACAGGACTCAACGGATCCCAGGGCGTTGGAACCTGGAATGATGATAATGGAACCGGTGCGCTTACAGGAAGCATTTTCAATCCGAATGCCGTCGGAATCGGTACTTATAATTTCACCTATACCGTCGGTGGCGGCGTATCTCCTTGTTTGTTCGATATGGCAACGGTAACGGTTGTAGTTGATCCGACACCGAACGCCGGAACGTTTTCAGGTATTCAAAGCATCTGCTCGTCTGTGGGAATTTTTGATTTGCAGACATTACTAAATGGAGAGCAGCTTGGCGGTATTTGGACCGATGCGAACAATGTCACCATTACCGATGTGCTTAATGTTTCGATCCTTGCACAAGGCATCTACACTTATACTTATACGATCACAAACTCATGCGGTACTGATTCCGAACAGGTCCAGCTTGAAATATTGCATATTCCGACGTTGGCGATCCCGAACATTACGTTGATGACACCAATTTGTGTCGGAAGCAACGCATCAATTAACATTACAGGGATCCCGGACGGGAATTACGATTTAACTTATAACCTTTCAGGAAGCAATACCGCGGCCGGCCAGACGGTATCACTGACCATTGCAGGTGGAACCGGAAGTTTTGTCGTGCCATCGGCGTTGCTCACAAATACAGGAACGACGACGATCACTTTTGAGACGATTTTGAACACGACGACCTTGTGTTTTTCGCAGCTTTTAAATGTGCAGGTAAATGTCGTTATCAACCCATTGTCTGACATCGACAGCGCAAATGTGACGATCGCGAATGCATGTCAGGGAACTGATGTGACGGTCCAGATCACAGGCACGGCCATAGCCGACGGGAATTACCAATTCAATTACAGCATTCCGGGTGCGATTCCGTCAGCAGGAACAACCGGAATCGTGGCAATAACGGCAGGCAGTGGACAATTCCCAGTAGCGGCATCAGTGTTTTCAGCGGCCGGAAATTACACGCTTACCATTACAGGAATCATCAGCCTGAATTCGGGATGCAGCAACCTCGCCGAGAATGCCTCTGCAACATTCCAGATTTTACCTGCACCGATCTTAAATGGTGCAACACTCCAGGCGCCTGTTGTATGCCTGGGTTCGCCGCAGATCATTACGATATCGGGCGCAAATACAATATCCGATGGCTCGTATACGATCGTGTACACGCTTTCAGGCGCAGCCACCGGAACAGTATCGTCTGTTGTTAATTTCGAGTCGGGAACAGCTAGTTTTATCATTCCTGCGTCAAATCTCACGACTCTTGGCAACGTGACGATTTCTATCGATCAGGTCAACGGCAGCACAGGTACATGCGGCGCATCTGGAACGGTGATCACGCCTGTTGATTTTGAAGTCCTGACCATTGCAACGCCGACGATCAATCCGCAGGGGAACGAATTCTGCGCCGAAGACAATCCAACCATCGCACATTTGACAGGAAACATTCCGGGATTGCAGACAGTAGTCTGGTACGATGCACCGACTGGAGGTAATTTACTGTCGGAAGACCTTCTTCTTGTAGATGGACAGACATATTACGCGGCATATACCGTCGTAACCTGTGAAAGCAGCATCCGCCTTGAGGTTACTGTAAACATCGAGCCTTGCGAAGAAGATGATATCCTGATACCTGACGGATTCTCTCCAAACGGTGACGGGATCAATGATTCGTTTGTGATCGTCAATCTTCCGGAAAGATATCCGCGATTCAAACTCGAAATCTATAACCGATACGGAAATGTATTGTATAAAGGAAATATCAGCACGCCAACCTGGGATGGACGAACGACCGAAGGCGGCTTAAAGATGGGAAGCGATGTTGTTCCTGTCGGCGTATATTTTTACGTAATCGAATTCAACGACGGAAACCGCGAGCCGAAACAGGGCCGGGTCTATTTAAGCAGATAACAATGAAACAGAAACTATCCACATATTTCGCCATTGTCGCCTTTCTGCTTTCAGTTGCCGTAAGTGCGCAGCAGGATCCGCAGTATACGCATTACATGTATAACATGAGCGTCATCAACCCGGCTTATGCGACCGATATCCCGGGAATCGTCAATATCGGCGGATTGTACCGGACACAATGGGTCGGCGCGGTCGGCGCACCAAAAACGGTTAACTTTTTTGCACATACGCCTTTGTCGGAGCGCGTGCAGGTCGGTGTTTCCGTCGTTAGCGACGAGATCGGCGATGTGGTTAAAGACAACAGCATTTTTGCGGATTTTGCGTATATCATTCCGGTGTCGGATAAAAACAAGATTTCATTCGGCGTGAAAGGCGGAATTTCATTCTTCGACGCCAATTTCAACGGGTTCCAATATTCGGATATACCGCCTGATCCCGCGTTTGCGAACAACATCAACCAGACCTTTCCGAATGTCGGCGTCGGAACGTATTTCTTCAGCGACAAGTATTACATCGGATTTTCGGCACCGAACCTGCTGCGGACAAAGCATTTGGAACATCAGGACGCGATTTCAACCATTGGTGTCGAAGAAATCCATTATTTTTTTACGGGCGGATATGTGTTCGACCTTAACGACAACCTGAAATTCAAGCCTGCGTTCATGGCCAAAGGAGTTTCGGGCGCACCGATGGCATTCGATATCACAGGTAATGTTCTGATCAACGAAAGATTTGAAGCCGGTGTCGGATATCGTTTCGACGATTCGGTCAGCGGACTGGTGAATTTTGCAATCACGCCAACATTGCGCGTCGGATATTCATATGATTACACGCTGACGAACCTCGGACAATTCAACTCGGGCACGCATGAGATTTTCCTGCTGTTCGACCTCGATTTGTCGGGCATGGGAGGAAAGGGTTATGACAAATCGCCAAGGTTCTTCTAAAAAATGCAAATGATGAGAAATTCCTATATCGTTTTACTCCTTGCAATCAGTTTCGCGGTTTCGGCGCAAAAAGCCAGTGTCAAACAGGCCGACGCACTTTTTGCAAAGAAATCATACGTCAAGGCTGCACAAATGTATGAACAGCTTACGCCAAACAAAAAAGTACTTCAGAACCTTGGCGACTCGTATTACAACAATTTCCAGATGCGTGATGCAGCGCGGGCGTACGGAAATTTATTCTCAAAGATCAAGGATACTGTCGACCGTGAATATTATTTCAAATATGCGCATTCGCTGATGGGTATCAACAATTACAAAAAAGCCGATTCGATCATGTCGCTGTATACGAAATTCCCCGTCGATACGCCATTGTTCATTGCCAACCTAAACCGGAATTTGCCGTATGATTATGAGATCCAATTGATGGCTAAGAACACGTCGAACGGCGATTTCGGAATCTCTTTTTACGGTGATAAGGTTGCGTTCGCGTCGCTTCGAAATCCGAAAGGCTCAACCTATGGCTGGAACGACAAACCGTATCTCGATCTTTTCAGCGCCGTCGTAAGCGATAAAGGTCTCCTGACGAAGATTGAGCCGTTTCCCGACGAGATCAATACCAAAACTCACGAAAGTTCCGCGACCTTCAGCAGCGATGGAAAGATCATGTTCTTCAATCGAACAAATGATAAAAGAGTGGAAGTCGGCGACGAGAAATTCGCCAGTGTAAAGATCATGCGCGCTGAGTTTGCCGATGGTAAATGGACCAATGTCACTGATGTTCCGTTCTCAAGTGATACCTATTCGACCGAACATCCGGTTTTGACCAAAGACGGCAAGAAACTTTACTTTTCGAGCGACATGCCCGGAGCGATAGGAATGTTCGATATTTATGTGGTCGATGTCAACGAAGACGGTACTTTCGGGACGCCGCAGAATCTCGGCCCAACGATCAATACGATCCATCGCGAGCAGTTTCCTTTTATCTCGGATGACGGAACAATTCTTTATTTCGCATCCGATGGCCATCAGGGAATGGGCGGGCTAGACATCCTCTCATCAAAATCCTACGACGGTGTTTGGGCAAAACCCGTCAATCTTGGGGAAACAATCAATAGCGGAATGGATGATTTCGGCTTTGTCATCAAAGAAAAGGATGAAACGGGATATCTGACATCGAACCGCAAAGGCTCGGATAATTTGTACAGTTTCATTCGGGTGCAGAATGAGGAAAGTTACTTTGTCGAGGGTGAAGTCAAAGACAAGAACACAAAGGAACTTCTTCCCGGAACGACTGTCAGTCTGTACGACGAGAAAAATACGCTGATCGCACAGGTCGTCGTTGGCGAGCTTGCCGAATATGGTTTCATTACCGAACCGAATACAAAATACCGCATCGAAGCGGTGCGAGATTTTTATATTCCGTACACCGAAGAGTTCACCACGAACGATCAGGGGAAACTTCGCTATACGATCGAACTGTTCATGGAATGTTATGACGATGCGGAAGAAATCATCAACCGACGTTCCGACGGCCGCGTTCAGATAGTACTCGAAAACATCTATTTCGATCTTGATAAATCGGAAATCAAACCCGATGCGGCGCGGATCCTGAATGTACTTGTCGATTTATTGAAGAAATATCCTGAAATGGAGATCGAACTTGGAGCGCATACCGATTCACGTGCGTCAAATATGTACAATCTCCGGCTTTCAAACCGCCGCGCCGCATCCGCACTCGAATATCTTGTAAAGAATGGCATCGAGCGCCACCGACTCAAATCGAAAGGTTATGGCGAAACGGTTCCGCTGATCAACTGCGGGCAGGAATGCAACGAGCAGCAGCATTCGATCAACAGAAGGTGCGAATTTATTATTATGCGATGATGCGTTTATTTGTTGATGTGTTTATTCGGGATTTCAAATAAACACATCAACAAATCCTCAAATAAACGCCACCTGTGTTGCTTCAAGCATCAGATAATGCAGGTCCGTATTTTTGACGAATGGTTTTAAGAGTTCGCTTCCCGGCCCGTACATCGCAAGTTCGACATAATCAGCCGAATGATCCATGCTGATCCAGCCTACTGAATTCGTTTTTTGCTGAATTTCGGCAAATGCCTTGAACGGTAATTTCCGGTAGTTGTACAAACCGCCATCTTCTTTTTGGAGTCCGTTGTAATAACTGAGGATGGTCTTAGAATCTTCCTCGGAAATGAAAGCGCCATTTGCAAACATTACAAGTTCCTGAACCTGTGAAACCGTTGCATTCGGCTGGATCTGATTCAGGATCCACTCATTTGTCTTTTTATATTTTGCGAGCGAGTCGAAATTTGAGTTGGCATTTTTTCCGTAGATAATCCCGGGATTTGCGTTTCCGTGATCGGTAGTAATGATGACGAGGGTTTCTTTGTCTTTTTCGGCGAAATCCATGGCGACCTTGATCGCTTCATCAAATTCGATCTGATCGTGGATCAGGGCGGCGATGTCGTTTGCATGCGCGGCCCAGTCGACTTTCCCGCTTTCGACCTGCATTACGAAACCTTTGGGATTTTTCTTCATCCTGTCGATCGCTTTTTGGGTCATTTCGGCCAGCGATGGAGTTGATGACAGCAATTCGGGGTCGTTTGCCCTGTCGATATAATAGGGAAGCGCATCATCGCCAAAAACTCCGAGGATTGGCTTGTCGTCGGAAGCGGCCATCATTTCGCGCCTTGTACGGGCAACCTGCCATCCTTTGCTTTTATAAGCAGCATACAGATCCGTTTTGTCCTTTCTTTTATCTGCTGAAAAATACTGCTCGCCGCCGCCCATCATCACATCAAATCCGATTGCTAGATATTCTTCGGCGATTTCGGCCTGGCTGCTCCGGCTTTCGCTGTTGACGCAAAATCCGGCGGGTGTTGCATGAGTGATCGGGACCGTTGTGACGCATCCGACCATTTTCCCGGCTTTTTTGAATTTCTGAAGGATCGGCAGATATTTTTCGCCGTTTGGCCCGACGTTCAGCGATCCGTTATTGACGCGGAAACCGCCGCCCCATGATGAACTTCCGGCCGAAGAATCTGTAACGATCGAGTTTAATGACGCCGTGTCCATTAGTGCACGTGAGACCCGGCTCTCCTTATAGAGCTGCATCCAATACGAACCTTTGCCGGTGATGCGATCCAGAAAAAGGTCTGCCATGTTCAATGTTCCCGTGCTCATTCCGTCGCTTACAAGAAAAATAATGTTCTTGGCCTTTTTGCCTTTGCCCTCAAGTTCGAAAACCGAATTTCCTGCTGATGCTGAAAATGGATTTATGACTGCGGTGCCGATCGCAGCGAGTGAGCCATTTCTGAAAAATTTTCTTCTATTCATGTCTGTTTGAT
This sequence comes from uncultured bacterium, assembly GCA_965365415.1. GTDB lineage: Bacteria > Bacteroidota > Bacteroidia > Flavobacteriales > Flavobacteriaceae > Flavobacterium. The sequence continues at coordinate 9,192 of CBDUBP010000061.1, forward strand.
AGGCGACAAAAATAGCAATAGTTCATTTTCCGAATGTTAAGAAGATGTATTTTTATGAGATTTCACAAATTGTTTACATTTGGTGTAAATCCCTGCGCGTGAAATACTTATTCGCCGTCATTTTACTGTCGTTCCTGTCATTAAAGGCACAAACCGACTGGCCTGCAACAAGCTGGAACTCAGCTGCGAACCTCACCGCGATACTTGATTCCGACGGCACTGCCGAACTCAGTGGGTTGCATTGGAATCAGGAGCTTTTCAGGCTTTATGTCGTTCATGGCGACGGCAGGCTCCACGTGCTGCAGTATTCACCTGGTACCGGACTTTTCAATGAAATTGCCGACAAATTCATCCTTGGCGGACCTGAAGGAATTACGATGGTCAATCCATTGGCAAACGAATTCTATACGATCGATGAGAACAATTATGAGATCAGGAAATATGTACATGGAAGTAATTATGGCGGCATTACGTTAAGCCGGAAGTGGGATTTGCTTTCCAATCCGTCGCCGATGGAAGACACGGGAAATATAGGTCCGGAAGGCATCGCATTCGTTCCCGACGACGCGCTTGAAGCTTCCGGTTTTATCAGCAGTGAATTCAACGTGCCGTATGTTTCGACAAAAGGAATGGGCGGACTGATGTTTATCGCGCATCAGGATGAAGGCTACGTCTGGGTTTACGATGTCAACCCGAATGTCTCGGATGATTTTGTGTTTGTAGGCAAATACCTGACAAACCGTTCGGAAAGCTGTGACCTCGCATTCGACCGCAGCACTGGACTGCTTTATATTCTTCATAACATCGACAGCAATTATGTGGAGATTACTGATCTTTCTTCGAGCGAAATTGGTGGTGAGCGAAAATTCGACATGGTGACTGAATATTTTCTACCATCGCCTGACGAGAATGTAAATCTTGAAGGATTTGCATTGATGGACCAATGCACGGATACGGGCCTCTCGGCTGCATGGATTTGCCGCGACGTCGAAATAAGTGAAAATGATGAGATCAAGTTTGACGCGCTGCGCTTTTTCAGTCCGTTTGACGAAGGTGCCGACTGCTCGCTAAACACCGTCCGCAATAACATTAATTCCATTGTGATCTCACCAAACCCGGCACATTCAGAACTTACCGTGCGATGGGACAATCTCGCTGTTGATGCCACGATAAAGATCTTTACAATTTCCAGGCGGCTGCTTTTCGAAAAGCGATTCAATGATGCCGAATTTACTATTTCGGTAAATGAATTTGCCGTCGGATCATACCTGATTCAGGTAAATGAGGGCATAAAAACCACATATAAAAGATTTGTAAGAAATTAGTCGGAAACCTGCATTATTGTTAATTCGGCGGAATTTTATGAACAACTACACGCCGAAAAAAATCCATCGACAAAATGCATTTTTTCATCGACCAAAGGAAACTTTTTATTATTTTTGGCGCAATAAAAAATTCCACACGGAGTTTTAGTGCTGAATGAGAACAATTTTTGCCTTTCTATTTTTAACATTTTTCACTGCAAATTCGCAGACGGCATTGCTGTCGAATGTATGGGCGGCTGCCGATCATGTTCCCGTTAAAGGGCATGAAGTGAAAAAGACAGCAGTTGGACTCGATCTGATGGGTGGAGCGGAAAAAGGCGTGACGATTTTCCCGAACAGTACGAATGACCATCTCGTGATTTCCGTTCAGGGAAGCGCAAATGAAAAGAAGGCGCTGAATGTTGTAAACAGCACAGGCCAGCAGGTTCTGAGAATGGCCAACCGCCGCGAAAATACTTTTATGCTCGATGTTTCGGGATTGCGAAACGGACTTTACTTCATCGAGATCAGGTCGGGGAACCACGTTTATCGAAAGAAATGGGTCAGACAATAATATAAGCATTCTTCGGAGTGCTTTTTTTTTGGACTCAATTTCCGTTTAGCAGGCAGCCTAGCCCTGATCGCAGTGGCATCTCCCGACATAGAAAAACAAGGCGCCGGCCGCAGTTTTTGTTAGTCGGGAATATAGCGAAGAGCAGGAATATGCTCCAGAAAAAAATCGGCAGTATCATCCATAATCACTATTTTTGTGTCACTTTTAAACAGACAAACCAAAAATCATGGATATACACGAATA
>CBDUBP010000062.1:0-11025 GCA_965365415.1 uncultured bacterium
TTACGAAAAGAAATTGTTCCTGTCTTAAAGGAAGAGATTCGCAGGCGCGGCCTCGATCCGGGACTGATCGCATGGGTCACCGATGTTCATCATGAATATCGGGGTTTGGAGCTGGCACAGCTAAAAAGGACGATCTCGAAATCGCCATGCCCGGTTTGTGGTTCGAGGGATGGCATAACCGGTACAGAACACAGCCGCGTGACGTCGTATCTGATTTTAAGTGAAATTGAGAACCGCAAACTTCTGGTTTGTTCCCGATGTGCGAGAAACATGATCCATAAAAATATGCTTTATACGTTTTTGTTCGGCTGGTGGTCAAAGCGAGGGATTTTTTATACACCGTTTTATCTCATCAAAAATGTGTACAACCTGTTCTTTCCTGAGAAAACGAAATTGTCGGTAATTGAAGATTTCATCAAGAATAATGTGGGGAATTTGCGCAGGATCAAATCGGATGCTGAATTGCGCAATCTTATCATCTCGTATAATGACCGTCAATATGTTCGTGTCCCAACCGGACAGTTGTAAGAATTATTATATTTATCCGCGGGCGATTGCCTTATAAAATGAATTATATGAATAGCGCTCTTCGGCCCAATGCGCAACGTGCAAAACTTGCTCTTATCTTTTTAGGGCTTGTCCTTGTTTTCGAAACCATCGCTATTGCTTCGGGAGTTCTGCAATACAGGCTGCTCGAGGGGATGGCACTTGGGAATATTGTCACCGATGCGCAGCTGGAGGCGAACGATTTACGCGAGAGGATCGTTACGATCGCCTATTTGTTCGTGCTTTTGCTATCGGGTATCACGTTTATCCTATGGTTTCGGAGATCATACTATAACCTGCATTTGAAAGCGGATTTGCTGAGCTATTCCGAAGGTTGGGCGGCCGGTGGCTGGTTCGTGCCATTCATCAATTGGGTGAGGCCTTACAGGATCATGAAGGAACTGCATCTGGAAACGAACAACCTGATCAGAAAGAATGACGGAAATGTGCCGCGCAGCCATTCCGGATCACTGATCGATTGGTGGTGGGGTTTGTGGATATTGAATTCGTTTGTGGCAAACATCGGCTTCAGGCTATATCCGAACCCTCAGACGATCGACGAATTTCTGAACTCAACGACAGCTTCGATTATCGTCCATATTGTGGGCATTCCGGTAGCGATCGTCACAATGGTTTTGATTGTTAAACAATCTCAGCAGGAAATGGAATTCTCGAGGGTATTTACGAGATCGATCAATGAGCAGCCCGATAATCAACATGTAGCAACATAGTTGACGTGGAAACATTGCAATTGTGGATGTCGATTATATGAAACCGTGAGTGTGGTTGCGCCAAAATGTCGGCTATGCCTTTCAATTAAGCGTGGCGGCGTGTTTTTGGATTGGTTCTTTATCATTTCCAGTATTATCAGCATGCCATGTTCTGCGTACCGGTATCACTCATTTTTCTGGCGATAAATATGGTTAGGTCGGTAGAGTCGAGAAAAATATAAAGGAGGCCAACATCATCGGCCTCCTTCATTGGTGTTTACTCACAATTTTTACATCTGCATTTCGAGCCGCAGCCGCAATCTTTGCACGAACATTCACTCTTTCTGCACACGTAATTAAAAGTTGATTCCATGATTGTTGGTATTAATTAAACACTCGAAAATTGTTATCCGCAATTTTTGCATGTGCAGTTTTCACCACAGTTGCAATTTGTACATGTGCAGTCTGGATTTTTGCAGGCTTCTTTGATCGTTGAATTCATTTGTTATGATTTTAAAGTTATTGATATTTACCAGGCAAAAGTATGTCGGCGGAGTATGATCCGATGTACGTGAAAAAGGGAACGATGTACATAATTTTTGGATTTTAAAAGACAATATGCCCGACGTCATCAAAAGTTAAACATCTTGTTATACGTGTGCCTTCTCGAACAGTTTCCGGGTTTAGTTTTTGGCGAAGATGTCCAAAACCTCGAGTTGTATTACTATTTTTGGCAGCATATGATTTAAGCAGTAAAAGTTTTGATATCTGGCGGCTATAATTCGATCGATCATAAATTGCAATGTACTAATCATTAAATGGAAATTACTGTTATTTCAATGGCAGCCTTTGTTGTTGCCATACTTACGTTTTTCTCAGGTTTCGGACTTGGGACGATCCTGACGCCTGTATTCATGATCTTTTTTCCGGTCGAACTGGCCATCGCGTTAACAGGCGTAGTGCATTTCTTCAATAATATTTTCAAATTATTCCTCGTTGGCGGGCATGCCAGCAAAGAAGTGCTTTTACGTTTTGGCATTCCCGCCGTTATTGCGGCGATCTTCGGATCATGGATTTTATTGAACATTACGGGACTGGAACCTTTATTTTTCTATGAATTCTCGGGAAAGCAAATTGTAGTTTATCCGGTGAAGTTTGTCGTTGCTATTTTACTGATAATTTTTGCAACCATTGATTTAGTTCCGTATTTCAATTCACTTCAATTCGGCAAAGACAAATTGCCTATTGGCGGTGCTTTAAGTGGTTTTTTTGGAGGATTGTCGGGAAATCAGGGTGCTTTGCGAAGCGCATTCCTGATCAGGGCAGGACTCACAAAAGAATCATTCGTTGCAACTGCGGTAGTGGTTTCGACGTTTGTCGATTTTACGCGGTTAAGTATTTACGCAACACGATTTACCACATCAGGCCTCACCGAAAATCTAACGCTTGTTTGCAGTGCCACGATTTCGGGAATTGCGGGCGCCTACATCGGAAACAAGCTTCTTAAGAAGGTAACGCTTCGGTTCCTGCAGGTAACGGTTGCGATCATGCTGATTGTCATTTCGATAGGCCTGGCGTCGGGAATTATATGATTTAAGGAAATCACCTGCGAGACAAAGACCATTTCACTGAGGATTGCGAAAGGACATTCTCTTTTTTCCAAAACAAAATTCAGCTGCTTTGGATTGTCCTGCCAATTTCCTTCGGGTTTGGTCTAGTTTTATATCGAAGTTATTCCTTAAGTCAGCTGCCTGGCAAGCTATGAATGCTCGTACCAATCTGGATTTTTCGCACCTTATCTATTAAAAGGATTCTTCAGTCGAGCAGTATTCAATTTTACATGTTCCGGCATTCGGCTGCGCACTCCCGGCAAATCCTTGCGCATTCCCGGCAATGTTCGGTCTGATGTTTTGCACATTCATTGGCACACGCGTCACATATATCAGCACATATTTTGCAAAGTTCGCGGGCCCGTTCACTTCCCAGGCTCATAAGTTGAGCGGCTGCGTAACAAATGGCCGCACATTCCATATCGAGTTGTATGCATCGTGCCATCATTTTTATATCCTCTTCCATAGTACATGACGAAGCACAGTGGTTGCATATTGCGGCGCATTTTAAGCACGCTTCAATGCAGTTTTTGTAGTCGTGATAGTTTTTCATAATTTGAAATTTTAATGATTCAAGTTAGTGAAAAATTCTGACTTAGGATGTTAACCAACTCATTAGATGCGTATTGTAAATATTAAATGTTTGTGAATCCGGCTCTGATTTAGACAGGCCCCGGATCGCCGTGGAAGATGTCCGAAGTGTTTGCATACCATTATCAACCGATGCCAGCCGCATATGCCATATCGCAACATACAAAAGCCGACTTTGTCATTGAAAAGTGAATTTTCTGAATCGTGAACCAATGCCCGTAATCAATAATTTATGTCCGAAGGAAGCTTTCGTTTTTAGTGTTAAGGATTGAGTTAAAACTTTAATACTCACCCATTCAGAAAATGTAAGTATTAACGTCGTTCGAAAAATTAATAGCAAAAATGAAGGCATCAGGTGATTGAGCTGTATCTAAAGCAGCTGATTATTCCGATTACCCTTTCTTTTTCCGGTGTTTTACAACTTCAGCTTCACGAACAAAAATGATTTCTTCGGCGATATTCGTGATGTGATCGCCAATTCTCTCCAGTTTTTTAAATATTGAAAATAGCAGTAGAAATTGGGATGTTTGTTCGGGCTGATTTCTTATTTCAAGTTCGATTAATTGAAAAGCTGCTTTATTAAGTTTATCCAGCGATTTGTCTTTCTTAAAAACCTTTCGCGCACGTTTACTGTCGGATTCGATATACGCTTCGTTGATATCATCAAACATTGAAACGGCTGAATTAAACATTTCTGTTAACCGAACTCGCTCAAAGAGAGCCGGTTCAATGACTGTCTCGGCATCAACAATATAGTTTGAAATTCCCGCGGCGTAGTCGGCAATGCGCTCAAGATTAAAATTGATCTTTAATATCGCAAGCGCAAAACGAAGATCGCCCGCAACTGGATTATGCAGCGCTATAAAGCGTTCGCAGTCGCGATCGATCTTTAGTTCCAAAGCATTGACACGGCTTTCCGTATGGACAACCTCTTCGGCCAAATCGCTGTCCTGCTCAAAGAACGCATCGCGTGCATTTACCAATTGCTTATGGCAGAGGTGAAGCATTTCAATTCCAATTTGGTTCAAAGTTTCCTTATGTTGGTCTAAGCTTATCATACTTAACTGATTTTTATCCGAATCTTCCGGTGATGTAATTTTCTGTTTGTTTCTTTTCTGGATTTGTAAACAGCTTTTTTGTGCTGTCAAATTCAATCAGTTCGCCCATGTAAAAGAATCCTGTGGCATCGCTGACTCTCGCGGCCTGCTGCATATTATGCGTTACAATGACAATGGTATACTTCTTTTTAAGCTCGAAGATCAGTTCCTCGATTTTGGCGGTTGAGAGCGGATCCAGTGCAGAAGTTGGTTCATCCATCAATAAAATTGACGGTTCCACGGCGAGCGTGCGTGCAATGCACAACCTTTGCTGCTGGCCTCCGGAAAGTGCCATCGCGGATTTGTTCAGGTTGTCCTTCACTTCGTCCCAAAGCGCGACCTGCCGCAGCGAATCCTCGACTTTTTCGTTTAAGAATGCCTTGTCCGACAATCCTTGTATCTTAAGACCGTAGGCTACGTTCTCAAAAATGGATTTCGGGAACGGGTTGGGTTTCTGAAATACCATTCCCACTTGTTTGCGCAGCTGTTCGACCTGTACCTTTTTTTTGTAGATATTATTACCGTCGATTACAATTTCGCCGGTCATGGAAAATCCGTCAACATAATCGTTCATTCGGTTGAATAACCTTAAGAAAGTTGATTTCCCACAGCCCGATGGTCCGATAAAAGCGGTGACTTTATTGGTTTTGATGCTCATGTTTATGCCTTTCAGCGCCATAAAATCATCATAATACACACGGACATTGTGCGCTTCCAGCATGTGTTTTCGTTTCACGGATTCTTCTGCTGTCACCGTTTCTTTTTCAACCATTTCGTCTATTTTAATCTCTGTTGCCATTTGTTTCTGAAATAAACTGCGATCCCATTCATAACCAGTGTGATCAGCAGTAAGATAATGATAGCTGCGGCGGCATTTGTTTCAAAGCCCTGCTGTGGCCTTGAGACCCAATTGAAAATCTGGATCGGCAATACTGAAAATTCATCCATTGGCGATTCCGGTGCGAACGGCACATAGGCCAAAGCGCCAATGACAATCAACGGGGCCGTTTCGCCGATTGCTCTTGACAGGGCCAGGATTACGCCAGTAAGGATTCCGCCAAATGAAGCGGGAAGCAGCTGCAACGATACCGTTTGCCATTTTGATGCGCCAAGTGCGTACGACGCGTCCCGAATGCTTTTTGGCACTGCCTTGATCGCTTCGCGGGTTGAGACAATTACGATGGGTAATATGAGCAGCGCGAGGGTAAAGCTTCCGGCAAGTACACTGGATCCCATCTGAAGTATGCGAACGAATATCTCAAGCCCCAACAGACCGTAGATTATTGACGGCACACCTGCAAGATTCGAAATATTTATCTCCAAAATATTTGACAATCGCCCTTTCTCGGCATATTCTTCCAAATAAATTGCTGCAGCGATCCCTATGGGAAGCGCGATGACCGTTGTGAGAAGCAGGATCCAAATGCTGCCCATCAATGCTGTGTAAATTCCCGCACGTTCAGCCCTTCGGGATGGAAGGCCTGTGATAAAATCCCAATTGATCCTGTGAATTCCATCCTCAACCACCGACCATAGGAAAACTGCCAGCAGGACGAGGCATAACAAAGTACAAGCGATGCCCCACCATTTGAAGAGCTGGTCCTGGATTCGGTTTCTTCTAATGCTATTCATATTTCTCCATAAATTTCCGCCTGATCCTGTAGCTGATTGAATTCAGAATGAACGTGAAAAGAAACAGTGTTATTCCCGCGGCAAAAATTGTTTTGTACTCGAGCGTGCCATGTCCGACATCGCCTAAGCTGACCTGGACAATGTATGCGGTGATGGTTTCAACAGGTACGGTTGGATCCAACGTGGCCTGTGGCTGCTGGCCCGCGGCGATTGCCACGATCATGGTTTCACCAACTGCCCGGGATATTGCGAGAATAATTGAGACCACAATTCCCGATGACGCCGCCGGAACCATCACCCGAAATGCATTTTGCAAGCGTGTTGAACCCATGCCATACGCAGCTTCGCGAAGTGAATTGGGAACCGCATGCAATGCGTCTTCGCTGAATGATGATATGAAAGGAATGATCATGATGCCCATTACAAGACCCGCTGACAGCGAATTAAATCCGGAAAGTTCCGGGAAAATTGTCTGTAGATACGGTGTGACCACGGTCAGTGCGAAGAAACCGTATACGACTGTCGGTATTGCCGCCAACAGTTCCAGTATCGGCTTTATGGTTTTCCTGAAACTTTTTGGCGCATATTCGCTGATATAAATGCTGATGGTAAGGCCGACCGGAACCGCGAAGGCAATTGCAATAAAGGAAGTCAGCAGGGTTCCCGACAGCAACGGCAGAATTCCAAAATGTTTGTCGGCAAACAAAGGAGTCCATTGCGTGTCGGTCAGAAAATCCCAAATTGAAACCTCACTAAAAAAGCTTACCGCTTCTATCGAAAGTACCAGTATGATACCAGCTGTCACCGCAATGGTGATCAATGCGCTTGTCAGCAGTCCTTTTTCAATAATTGCCTCCCTTATCCTGGACATTTGCTTTATGTTAGCCGTTATTTATTTTTCGCAACAAACTCCTCGAACTTCTTTATTTCACGCGAATATTCGTCCGCCGCAAGCGGAATATAGCCAACATCCTTAAGCAATGAAGCAGCGTTTATTAGATAAAAATTGATGAAGTTGACGACTTCGGGATTTTTGATCGCGGCACTGCTGACATAAATGTAAAGCGGACGTGACAGAGGTGCGTAAGTCCCATTGGTAACGGTTTCCCCCGTGGGCAATATGCAGCCTTTTCCTCCGTCGACAGGTACCACTTTAAGCTTGTCTTTATTTTCCTCGAAATAAGCAATCCCGAAAAAGCCCAAACCAAATTTATCTCCCGCAACGCCCTGTACCAGGATGTTGTCGTCTTCACTTGCTGTATAATCCCCGCGGCTCTTTCCACTTTCACCAACGACCGCTTCGGTAAAATAATCAAAGGTACCTGAGGCGACACCGGGACCAAACAGCCTGATATCTTCATTTGGCCATGACGGGTCTATCTGGTTCCATTTTTTGATTTTGCCCTGAGCATCAGGTTCCCAGATTTTTTTTAATTGTTCCACGGTAATGCATTTTACCCAATCGTTCTGAGGATTAACAACTACCGCCAGGCCGTCGTACGCCACTTCAAGCTGCACGTACGAAATATTGTTCTTGGCTGCATCGTTTCCTTCCGCTTCCTTGATTGGCCGTGAGGCATTTGCAATATCTAGTTCGCCACGGCCAAATTTTTTGAATCCACCGCCTGTGCCCGACACCCCGATGGTAATATTTACGTCGGGGAACTCTGCGCGAAATTCCTCGGCGATGGCTTCCGAGATGGGATAAACCGTACTGGAACCGTCAATTGTAATTGTGGAGGACGCGTTCGGCGCCGTATCTTTTTTATTATTCCCGCACGCAAGCATGAGAAACGCAACGGTGCCGGTAAGGATAAGTTTTTTCATTTTATTGATTTTAGAAGTGAATATCTACTTGTAGCCTGTAGGTTAAGTTGTTATTTACGTTGTCCTGGTAGTCGTTCAGACTTACATCGGTTTGAATCTTAAGTTTATGCCCGACAATGTATTTGGATAATCCAATTGTATATTGATCTTCAGAACCCGAATCGGATATTGAATCATCTAGCTTGACAGTAGTATAGCGTCCGATCAATTGTATATTGTTTTTAAACACGTAGCCGCCCTGGATGTTAAATGCACTTCCAATGTTGACAACGTCACCGGTAGGAGTACCGTCCGAATTCATCGCTATTGGCGTATCTGCAGTACGGTTTGCATATTCGCCCATAAATGACCACCCGCGGTATTTAAACATGGCATCAACAAAGAATGTTTTGATATCCGTTTCGAAAACCCCGAAATCCGTGACCATATGTGATCCCATATTGGATCTTGTCTTTACCGCATTATCATTGAAATCGTAACTCGCACCTATACTGAGTTTGGGCGATTGCTCGCGATTAAGGTCGGCTCCGGAGTAATCTGCAAAATCGCCGAACGGAAGAATCTCTCCGCGCAATGTATATTGATATCCGCCAAGATTTCCTTCAGTGATGTTCCGGCCTTCTCCCTGAGAAATTGCGAAGGCTTCGCGCACAACGATGTTTTTTCCGATAATGGCCGAATGGTGAAGCTGTACACCCATGTCACGGTCGATATTAAAGCGGCTGTTTAGCAAAGAGCGGTCGACGGTTTCCATGTTTCCTGATGAAATGACCCGTTCCCGGTTGCCGGGAAGTTTAGTTTGTCCTGCCCAGATCTCAAAATTGTCATAGAAGTTCCACTTAAGCACTGCATCAAGAATGTATTGCGGCGTATTGCCATTGAATTCAGACGCGCCTGCAATGTCATTGTTAGACAAGCCCAGTTCGATCTTATAGACAAGTTTTGGCGAATAGGCAAAACCATCAAATTTAAGACGGGCACGCCTGATAAGAATTCCCGATTCCGAATCGTCCAGTGTCCGATTATCTTCATAATCCCAGGAACCTGTTGCAAGGGTCTGGAAACGCGCGGCGAAGTTCATGCTGTATGAACTGTCTTTTGCAATGATATTGATAAGTCCTTTACCAAATTTATTGTTGGTTACGTCCTGCGCGAACGAAATGCCCGCAAACAGGAGCATGCCGATAGCAAATAAAGTTTTTGATTTCAATGCGTTCTTAATTTTTGTCGACGCAAAGAACCGACCGCAATGTTATCTGTAGGTTATCTAAAAATTAATCTTGGGTCAAATAAAAAAAAGGGCTGCCTGGCCAAGGCAACCCATTCACAAATCTTATTGACAAAAATTAAGAGATATGAATTCATTACAAATATCACAATCCACTTCCTGTATCGTGTAAAGCCAGTATTACGATAATTTTAATTTTGCCAACCAGAAAAATGCAGAACAAACGATAGAAATGATGGTGGACAGCAAAATAGCAGATTTAAAAAACCCCAATGAATATTGTCAATAAGTGATAGTATTTATTAATTTAATCGTATGAAAATAATTTTAGCAATCGGTTTGGGGAGCGGATTAGGGGGAATCCTTCGCTTCCTTATTTCTCAACTCATAACAAATAAACATGTGTCAAGCTTTCCATTTGGTACTTTGGCCGTGAATCTTCTTGGATGCCTGCTTATTGGAGTTGTGTATGGCCTGGCCATGAAGGGCGCCATTACGACCGAATGGAAATTATTTTTGGGTGTAGGTATTTTGGGAGGGTTTACGACTTTTTCAGCATTTTCGTTCGAAACAATGGAATTGATCAAACAAAATAACTTGTTATACGCATTAATTTATATGGGAATTAGTGTGGCAGGCGGCGTTTGCGCAACTTTCCTCGGGTTTATGCTGAATACGGCACGGACCTGATGCTACAAGATTATAACTTAATTGGGCGTGGCGTAATATTTAGACCTTAGCCAAAACGCCAGGTTTACCAGTGCAATCAGTGCCGGAACCTCAACCAATGGGCCGATAACGCCGGCAAAAGCCTGCCCGCTGTTAATACCGAATACTCCTATTGCGACAGCAATTGCCAATTCGAAATTGTTTCCCGTTGCAGTGAATGCGATCGAAGTACTTTTTGAATAGTCGGCACCAAAAAACCGTCCGATGAAAAAGCTGATGACAAACATCACCGTAAAATAAATGACAAGCGGAATGGCGATCCTGATCACGTCCATGGGGATTTGCACTATCATTTCCCCTTTTAAGCTGAACATGATAACAATTGTAAATAATAATGCAATGAGTGTGATTGGCGAAATTGCCGGGACATATTTTGTTTGAAACCATTCCCTGCCTTTTAATTTAATAAGCAGGTACCGACTGACGATACCAAGACCGAACGGAATGCCGAGATAGATTCCGACGCTTTCGGCGATTTGCAAAATGCTGATTTCAATGTTCAGGCCTTCATGACCGAAGTAGGGTGGAAGAACTGTAATAAATATATACGCATATACACTATAAAGTAATACCTGGAATATGCTGTTCAATGCAATCAGCCCGGCTGCATACTCACGATTTCCCTCGGCGAGGTCATTCCACACTACGACCATTGCGATACACCGGGCCAGACCGATCAGGATCACCCCGATCATGTACTCGGGGTATCCATTCAGAAATGATAATGCAAGGACAAACATCAGGACAGGGCCGATAATCCAGTTCAAAATGAGTGACGCACCAAGAACTTTTACGTTCGAGAATACTTCGCCCATTTTGCCGTAATCGACTTTTGCAAGTGGCGGATACATCATCAGGATCAATCCGATCGCCAAAGGAATGTTGGTCGTTCCGGATGAAAAAGAGTTGATGAAGCCGCTGCTCGATGGCAAAAAGTATCCTAATGCCACGCCGATTGACATTGCAAAAAAGATCCACAATGTCAGATATTGATCAAGAAACCCCAGTTTTTTACGATTTACCAAAGGCGCACAATTATTTACAGGCATGTTATT
>CBDUBP010000063.1:0-10994 GCA_965365415.1 uncultured bacterium
CGGAGTCGTCACATCATTAAATGTCAATGTAAATGTACTTCCACAGATATCGGTCGCAGTCGCCGTTGCAAATACGATCGGATCGGTACATGAAACAGTCGTCGGCGCAGGAAGCGGATCGATCACAGGCGCAGTCGTATCGGTTACGATGATCGTCTGTTGTGTCGTCGACGTATTTCCGCAAGCGTCAACTGCAGTCCACGTTTTTACTATTACATACGATCCGGCACATGCGCCCGGCGTCGTGATTTTTACCGAGGTCAATTCAACAGCACTGCATGCGTCAATTGCGGTTGGTGTCGCAAATGAAGGTGCGCCGTCAGTACAATTTGTAGTAGAAACGCCAGGCAACGGTCCGAGAACCGGCGGCGTAGTATCATTTACAGTAATCGTCTGTGTGCGTGTGATCGTGTTACAAGAGGTTTCCAAAGTGAAAGTCCTTGTAATTGTAACCGAACACGTTCCTGCGGCTGAGTCGGTATATGTTAATGTATATGGATTGTTGCCATTCAGGTTGATTGTACCACCCGCAGCAATCAATTGCGCCGGAGTGATAGCAACCGGAGTTTCACTGTAAGGCAATGCCGATAGCGCAGCAGTTCCACATCCTTCCAGCGTTTGATTCGCCGGAGCGGTCATCGTTGGAGCAGGGTTGATCGTTACCGTTATCGGATGCAACGGACCAAGACATGTCGCAGACCAGCCTTCGGCTACATAGTATGTCTGAGTTCCGGCCACGGCTGTCGATGGTGTAATCGACACCTGCGGAATGCCTCCGACAGACGTATAATAATATAAGGTATAATTCGGATCGGACGGCGTTGCAGTCAAAGGAGCGGCATCGGCACCGATACAATAATTGATATTGTCAGGAATTGTCGGTACGGTAAATACTTTTGTTACCGTGATCGAGAATGGGAAATAACAGCCCACCATCGCATCGGGCGGAACGGCATAATACTGTGATGTTCCGACGGTAGACGGGAATGGGTTGTTGATATTGTATTCGATCGCCGCATCGGTAACCGGATACTCATTATAGAACCTCGATCCTACAGGGAAACCTCCCGTAAGCATCGTGATCGGAATATTCGGGCCCGGGCTGCAGAATTCGTACGACGTAATTGGCGGGGTACCCTGGCAATTGTTGTTTACGAAATCGGCCGCATCGATGACAATACGAAGCGGAGCAAGAATTTCCTGGCCTATACACGGACCTGAAGTCTCATATCCCTGGATCAGGTTTTTTTCCGTAAAGACGGTGTTTGTAATTGCACCGACACCCGAAAGCCATCCGTCGACGGCGGCAACGTTGGTACAGGTTGCATTTTTAAGCAATTCACAGTCTTCGGTGACTTTAAGCTTGAACGTCACGTCACCCAATAGTGTATTCGGGTTTCCGGGCAGCGGCAATGTACCGATGTCCCATATCAATGATCCGTTCGCTCCCATGATCGGGTTGAACATGATCGAGTTCGGCGTAGGAAGCGGCGCAAAGTAAATGTTGTTCGTGATGCTTCCGTCGACGAAGGTTGTATTATAAGGTACGGGAACAACGAGTTTTGTATCGTTGATCGCTTCCGTTCCGCGGTTTCTTACGTAGATCTTATATTCGATCTCATCGCCGGGAAGGCACGTCAAAGCACCGCCCGTAACCGGTTCACCATTTATCGATACAGTAACAAGGTTTCCTTCAGGATCCGGAATGTAGGCATCAACTGCCATGACGAACGCAAAGATGACAAACGTATCCTGGTTCGTTCCGTATCTGAAATTTGTCGATTGCTGGTTGTTGGCAATCGTGTTGTTGTTGTTATTCTGAATGTAAAATGTACTGATATCCAACCCTGTGTTGTTCTGCAGGTTTGGGTTTCGCATGTTGCCTCCCGTGTAGATACTGGAGTTGAAGAAGTTATTGTTGTTATTTCCGGGATGCGTAAGCGGATGCCACTGCCCCGAATTTACCTTTTCAATATGAAGATAATCTCCGTTGATGTTGTGATCGCCTTCTCCGGCCATGACACCGAGTTTCATGTTAACCGGACCGGCCTGAACCGCGCGGAATCCTGAAACAGGGATCGTAAAGTCGGCAACAACGTTACCGGCAACATATGCATGCCCGTCGAAGATCGTCACATCACGATAGTTCATCTGGGAGTTTTCGTAAACGACAACCATACTCCATCCACCGTAGTATCCGGTTGATCCGCCATTACCTTCGATCAGCGCCATATCGGCCACCGTATATTCGCCGATTCCGTGGTCTTTTACATACTGCGTAATTTCCGCATATGCGGAAAACATGAAACCATCGTCGGTGACGGGATAATAGATGTCGCTCGGGGAAGCTGTGATCTCGGTATACGCAGCCGTTCCGGGACCGCGCAGCTGTACTTTCCGTTTGTTGTAATTTTTTGTGACACCATTCTTGGTAACCGAAAACGTGGTCGGGCTGTTTGCTCCGTTGGAAGAACGCCCAGTCCAGTACAGTCCGGCATAGATGATATTCGAACACGCAGGGATCGCTCCGTTCTCTGTCGACAGCTGAAGATAAGCAGACGATGAGTTCAGCGTGTTTGGATCGCCGTCAACATCGACATATATCATTTGGTTGTTACTGTTTGCAGTAGAGTTCGAATAATTCTGCAGTGTCAGGTTCGTATTTCCAAACATCGAGAAGTCACCGCGGATGTTGTAGATCTCCTTATCCGGGCTAAACTGCGATGTCCGTTGCGTAAAAGGAACGCGCAACTGTGCTTCCGCAGCAATTCCCGACAACAGGGCTGTCAGGAGTAAAAGTAGGAAGCAGGTTTTGTTTGTAGATTTGAAGTATTGATTTCTCATAATTCTCGCTTTTTTGGTCGCAGTGTTTTAGGAAGGTTTTGAAATGCTGTAAAAAACACTGTAGTTTGGATTTGTATTCCTGATGCTTCTCGTGATGTCATTCGGCTGTACCGAAGCTTCCGACAAGACATAGATATACTTCAAATTGGTAAAGCCTGCCAAAACCGAAAGATCGATTCCTCCTGCAAGCTCATTTGCCTGTGTCACTTTGATGGTGATCATTTCGATTTTCGACGCGTCGAACGAACTGGTGTCGATCGACCCGATCGAATTCAACGCTGCAGCCGTCGTATACAGGTTTACGGGATTTGTCCCGCGGACCGTAACTGCGCCGGCGTCAAAATATACTGATGGCTGATTGTCCTTGATCAGGCGCTCCGGACGCGAAACCTGTCCGGCCACCGCTACTGACGCAAGGAATGCATCTACCTGCTTGATTTCCGCGTTGGAAACCAACGCCTGCTGTGCCTGGATACTAAATCCGCTGAGAAACAACAGGAACATGAGGAGTAATTTGTGTTTCATTGTTTTGATTAGTTTACCCGACAGTTTGACAATGCCAGGCTGGTTAATGATTTGGTTTGGGCAAAATGTCTTCATTCGATAAATATTTTATTCATATTTATTTCGCTGAACGTCGAAAAGAGGGCTTTCCTAATTTCGTTGGCTAAAATAAATACAAGTGCCAATCTTGATTAATTTTTTCCATCAACAACCCGAATACTCGATAAACCGCCGATTTATTTCCGTTTATCGATGAAATTCCCAATGTTTTCTCAAACTATTGTTCGAAATTTACCTTTGGAAAATCGGTCTCGGGCATTACCAATATCATTTTATGAACGTAAATACAGGCCGAAACTAGAATTTATATCAATACGCACCAAAAAAAATATCGATAAAGTGTATAATTTTACAGATAAAGTGCATAAAATGGTATATTTTGTAACTTACATCTTACAAAAATTTTGCTCGTATCGTTTTTCAGATAAAAAGTGAAATTGTTGATAACTATGCAAACATTCAGTTAAAACCAAACGATGAAATCATTATTTCTAATTCGCCATGCGAAGTCTGTTCACGGTCTTGGAATGGCTGATTTCGACCGGCCGCTTACAGAATCCGGATTCATTGATGCGGCTCTTGTAGCAGAAAAAGCCCATCCGCTTTTTACCGAGGGCGCAATTGTGCTGTCGAGTCCCGCAAAACGTACGCGCGATACGGCATCAATTTTTGCACGGCGCTTTCCTGCGGTATTCGCGTCGGTGGAATTTCCCGAAGATCTGTATACTTTTGATCGCAATCAGCTTGAAGAGGTCATCCGTTCATCTGATAATTCTGCCGATCGTCTGATTGTTATCGGACACAATGAAGCTGTTACGGATTTTGTCAATAAATTTGGGGATATTGCAATCGACAACGTCCCAACCTGCGGACTGGTTCAAATTACATTTGATACGGATAGCTGGAAAAACATCGGCAATGGCAAGACCATCGGATGGATATTTCCAAAAGACTTACGAACATGACCAACGAACATTATCGATACATTGACCGCGAGAAAAGCTGGCTCGCGTTCAATGCGCGTGTACTTCAGGAAGCCGGCGACCAGACAGTTCCATTATTGGACAGGCTGCGGTTCCTCGGAATCTTTTCCAATAACCTTGACGAATTCTTCCGCGTTCGGTTTGCAGCGATCAGGCGTTTGAGCATCTCGGGAAAATCCGGCGAAAAAGTACTTGGCGGGATAACCGCGCAGCAACTTGTCAAGGATATCACCGAACTTGTGATCAGGCGCCAATCGGAAAGCCTTCGCATCCTTGATGATATTCAGGAAAAGCTCCGGATGGAGAATATCTTTATCATCAATGAGCTTGAAGTCACAAAGGAACAGGCGAATTTCATCAAGGATTTTTTCATCCAAAAGGTCAGTCCAGCGCTTGTGACGATCATCCTTAACGACCTGGCCGAGTTCCCGCTGCTCAAGGACACTTCGGGATATCTTGCGGTGAAACTCGTGATGAATCCACATGAGACGACGACATCGATACTCGGAATCAAAAAGAAAAAATCCGATGTGCGTTACGCCATCATCGAAATGCCAAAGACGATCAACCGCTTTGTCGTCCTGCCCGAAAGCGACGGAAAGCAGTATGTGATGCTTCTCGACGATGTCATACGGTATAACCTGAGCAGCATCTTCAACATTTTCGATTACGAAAGCGTTTGTGCGCACATGATCAAGATCACCCGTGACGCGGAACTCGACATCGACTCCGACATGAGCAAAAGTATGCTCCAGAAAATCGCAACAAGCGTCAAGGAACGCAGCCTCGGTGAACCTGTGCGTTTTGTTTACGACCAGGAAATAGGGAAGGATACGCTTAAATTCTTCCTGAACCGCATGAACATCACGGCGACCGACAGCATCATTCCGGGTGGGCGATACCACAATCGGCGCGATTATATGAATTTCCCCAACCTTGGGCGATTTGATTTGCTCTACCAGGCGAAAACACCGCTTCCGGTAAACGGGCTGAGCCTGGAAGGAAGCATTTTGAACCGCATCGCACATCATGATTACCTGATCAATGCGCCGTACCAGTCGTTTTCGTATCTCATCAAATTCCTTCGTGAAGCTGCGCTTGATCCGCAAGTGACGACTATCAGGATTACATTATACCGGCTTGCGAAAAATTCACAGATCGTCAGCTCACTGATCAATGCGGCGAAGAACGGAAAAAAGGTCGTCGTGCAGATAGAACTTCAGGCAAGGTTTGATGAAGCGAGCAATATTTCCTATGCTGAAATGATGCAGGCCGAAGGGATCGAGCTTATTTTGGGAATCAAGGGACTGAAAGTGCACAGCAAACTTTGCGTGATCGACCGTGTGGAATTGTCCGGGAAACTTCGGAGGTACGGATTCATATCAACCGGGAATTTTAACGAAACGACTGCCAGGGTTTACACCGATGTGACCTTATTTACAAGCCATCAGCAGATCTTGAAGGACGCGGTCAAGATATTCGATTTTTTCGATGTTAATTACCGCCTTTATCGCTACAAGCATCTGATCGTTTCCCCGCATTATACCAGGGGCCGATTTTACAAGCTGATCGAACGCGAAATGCACAATGCCAAAGCAGGCATTCCGGCATACATCAACCTGAAAATGAACAGCCTTTCCGATTATGCGATCATCGACAAGTTATACGATGCGAGCAACGCCGGTGTCAAGATCCGGCTGCAGGTGCGCGGAATCTGCTCACTGATTCCGGGAGTCAAGGGAATGAGCGAAAACATCGAAGCGATCAGCATCGTCGACAATTTCCTCGAACATTCACGTGTCTACATCTTCGGAAACGCGGGGAGTCCGGAAGTCTTTATATCATCTGCCGACTTTATGACGCGAAACCTCGATGGCCGTGTCGAAGTGACCTGTCCGATTTACGATGAAAGCATCCGAAATGAATTGATCGACTCATTCGAAGTAGGCTGGAGGGGAAATGTCAAAGCGCGCCTTCATTCAGAAAAACTCGACAACCAGTATCGTCCGCGAGGCAGCCAGCCTATCTTCCGTGCGCAGCATGAGACTTATAATTACTATAAGAACAGGATGGAAGTTATAGCGGAGGAAGTGAACTAATTATCAATTGACAATTGACAATTGATAATTAACAATGAATAATTAACAATGAATAATTAACAATGAATAATTAACAATGAATAATTAACAATGAATAATGAATAATGAATAATGAATAATGAATATTAATCTATCAATCTAATAATCTAATAATCTAAAATCTAAAATCTACTTAACTCTAATCCCTCTAAACCATAACCGCCACCCCAAACATGCAAATAAAGAAATACGCCGCGATCGATATCGGCTCCAACGCCATCAGGCTCTTAGTTTCCAACATTATTGAAGAACCCGGAAAAGACACACAGTTCAGCAAAAGCTCTCTGGTACGCGTCCCGATCCGCCTTGGCCAGGATGTATTTACCGGTGGCGAAATCAGCGCCGAGAACATGATCCGCATGGCAGACGCAATGAAAGCGTACGGCCTTTTGATGAAAGTACATAAAGTTGAGCGCTACATGGCTTGTGCAACATCGGCAATGCGTGAAGCCAAAAACGGGAAGGAAGTCATTCGCTATATTAAGGAGCATGCGGGAATCGATGTTGAGATCATCGATGGGAAAAAGGAGGCGAAGATCATCGCATCGACCGACCTGCATTATCTTTTGAAAACCGAGCACACCTATTTATATGTCGATGTTGGCGGCGGAAGCACCGAATTTTCGCTGTTTTCCGATGGAAAGATGTTCACCTCAAAATCCTTCAAGATCGGGACGGTACGATTTCTTAATAATATGGTATCGGAGTCGGTTTGGGAGGAAATCGAACAATGGATCAGGTCGGCAGTTTCCGGATTTGAGGATGTAAGACTGATAGGTTCGGGTGGAAACATCAACAAAATATTTAAAATGTCGGGTAAGAAGCAGGAGATTCCGTTGTCTGTTTTTTACCTTCGTTCGAGGTTTCATCATCTGAGTGCGATGACGTACGATCAGCGGATCTCCGAACTCGGACTCAACCCTGACCGTGCCGACGTCATCATTCCGGCGATGCAGATTTATCTAAATGCCATGAAATGGAGCGGTGCGCGCCAGATCTACGTACCAAAGATTGGCTTATCCGACGGAATCATCAAAGCAATGTACTACAAACGGCTATAATATGAAGACAACCCGGATGGAAGCATTCAGCGATGGCGTTCTCGCGATCATCATCACTATCATGGTACTTGAACTAAAGGTGCCGGAAAGTCCGGATTTTTACGAAGTAAAGAAACTGTATCCCGTGATTATCAGCTACGTTCTGAGCTTTATCTACCTCGGCATCTACTGGAACAACCACCATCACTTGCTTACAGGTACCGATAAGATAAATGGTGCTGTGCTTTGGGCTAACCTGCATTTGCTGTTTTGGCTTTCGCTGGTGCCGTTCGTGACAGGATGGATGGGCGAGAATCATTTCGATAAAGTGCCGGTTCGCTGGTACGGCGTCGTCTTGTTCATGTCGGCCATCGCATATTTGATACTCCAGCGTGCGCTGATCGTCCACAATGGGAAAAATTCAAAGATTGCCCAGGCGCTAAGCAAGGATAAAAAAGGGATCGCATCACTACTGATTTATGCTGCGGCGATAGGATTATCATTTTTTAGTGAATGGGTCGCCGGTGGTTTGTATTTTGCCGTCGCCCTGATGTGGCTAATTCCCGAAAGGCGAATCGAAAAGAAACTCGAAGATTAACGTGCGGCATAGAGTTGCGGCCATTAAATACTATCACCAATCATGTCGGTAGCGATTGTCATCACTTTATGCGTTTTGCTTTTGATCGCTTATGCGTTCGACCTTACGTCGGCGAAAACAAAAATTCCATCAGTCATCTTATTGCTTGCCCTTGGCTGGGGATTCAAGCATCTTGTTTCGTTTTTTGAATTCACCATTCCTGATTTCTCGCCGATCCTGCCAATTTTAGGCACTATTGGCCTTATCATGATCGTGCTTGAAGGCTCACTCGAACTTGAACTCAATCGTTCCAAATTTAAACTGATCCGCCAATCGTTCCTTGGCGCGTTGTTTCCGATCCTCGTACTCTCGTTTGGCCTCGCATTCCTTTTTTGCTATTTCGGTGGCTTCGGCATCAGGCAAAGTCTAATCAATGCGATCCCGTTTTGTGTCATCAGCAGTTCCATTGCGATCCCAAGTGTTCGCAACCAGTCGAAGGAATACCGCGAATTCGTCATTTACGAAAGCAGCCTGTCGGATATCATCGGCGTTTTAATGTTCAACTTTCTCGTTGCAAATGAGATCATCAACGGGATATCGTTCGGCTATTTTTTGATTGAGCTTCTGCTGATCATCGTCGTATCATTCATTGCGACTCTCGCGCTTTCGTATCTTCTGAACAGAATCGACCATCATATCAAATTCATCCCCATCATCCTGATGGTCATTCTTATTTATGAAGTGTCGAAAATCTATCATTTGCCCGGATTGATTTTTATTCTTTTATTCGGACTCTTCCTTGGCAATCTCGATGAACTCAAGCAATTCAGGTGGCTCGACAGGTTCAAGCCGGACGAATTGAACAGGGAAGTAAAAAAATTCCACGAACTGATTGTCGAATCGACATTTCTGATTCGAGCGCTGTTCTTCCTGGTTTTTGGATACATTATCGAGACATCCGAAGTTCTGAACCCGGAGACTGCGATTTGGGCAGTGGTTATTGTATTGATGATTTTCCTGATTCGGGCCATTCAGCTTAAAGTATCGAAACTTCCGGTCCAGCCGTTGCTGTTTATCGCGCCACGTGGACTCATCACCATTTTGCTGTTTCTATCGATAGATATTTTGCAGCAGGTGCCGCTTGTCAACAAATCATTGGTCATCCAGGTGATTATTCTTTCGGCGCTTGTGATGATGGTTGGACTGATGGCCTCAAAGGAACGATCAACGTAACTCCTCCTGTTTTTTTCGATGTTCTTGGCTCTTTCTTCCTGCTTCTTTACTCTTTCGTCTCTCTAATCCGAAATTTCCAGTCCGAAAGTATTCCTCAAAAGTTCGATCGCCGGATTGATCTCATGGAGCCTGTTGTATCGATCCTGATTTGAAAATGTCTTCCTGTTTTCGATCGCCTCATTGACAACGACTTCTATCGTAATATCGTGGTTGTGAAGTTTGCCACGAAGGTAGCCAAGCAGGTTGTGCTTGTCGCTTTCAAAATCGATCTTTGAACCTTCATTTGGAAGTTCATGGATGATTTTGGTCCCTTCAAGTCGGGGGTCGTTGATCAGCAGATACGACTCCATGATCTTTTGACCTTTGTCGCCGAGCCGCTGCGCATATTTTGTCCATTGCAGAAGCATGTCGGTTTCGGTAAACGGTTCGGTCAGGTGGACTTCCTCTTTCTCGCTTGATTTCGACGATTGCTCGAGTTCCTTTTTTGCGCGGATGCTCTTTAGTGAAAGCGCAGATATTTTGGGTTCGGCTACCGCATTTGCAACGGTTACGGTTGGCTTAGGAATATCTCCGGCAACAGGCCCGTCAATATCTGTTTGATGTGCAGCTTCTTTTGAATTTGAGTTGACAATTTCCGGAATAGGAACAATCGCCTTGACTTCAATGATTTCCTCTGCTTCAACGGCCAGCTCGAAGACGCGGCCATAGAATAATTTCGCAGGGATTATAAATCCGTCAACTTTTTTTTTTCTCCATCGTAAGTGATGGAGGCGAGCTGCATGAGGCAAAGTTCGACCAACAGCCGCTGGTTGTGGCTTGCCTTGTATTTAAGATCGCAGTCGTTGGCAAGATCGATGGCCCGCAGCAGGACTTCCTGAGTCAATTTCTGCGACTGCATTCCATATAGTTGCTGAGCCTGTTCGCCAACTTCGAGCAACTGAAGTGTCGCCGGGGTTTTCGCAACCAATAGATCCCTGAAATGCGAAGCGAGGCCTGAAATGAAGTGATGTCCATCAAATCCTTTCCCGAGTATATCATTATAAGTGATCAGCAGCTCGGGAATATTGTTCGAGATGATCAGGTCTGTAACCTTTACATAAGTTTCATAATCAAGAACACTAAGGTTCTCGGTTACCGCCTGGCGCGTGAGGTTCGTTCCGCAATATGAAACGACACGGTCAAAGATCGACAATGCATCACGCATCGCGCCATCGGCTTTTTGCGCAATGATGTGGATCGCATCCTCTTCATATTGGATTCCTTGGCTTTGTGCAACCTCCGCCAAATGTTCCTTCGCATCTTTGACGGTGATCCGTTTAAAATCGAAGATCTGGCAGCGCGACAAAATCGTCGGGATAATCTTATGCTTTTCGGTCGTAGCCAAAATGAAGATCGCATGCTTCGGTGGTTCTTCAAGCGTTTTCAGGAATGCGTTGAACGCGGCCGATGAAAGCATGTGGACCTCATCGATGATATACACTTTGTACTGGCCGGTCTGAGGCGGGATCCGTACCTGGTCGATCAGGTTCCGGATGTCGTCGACAGAGTTGTTTGAGGCGGCATCAAGCTCAAAAACATTGAATGCGAAATCCTCATTCGGATCGTCGTAACCTGG
>CBDUBP010000064.1:0-10959 GCA_965365415.1 uncultured bacterium
TCGTGATGGCCGACGCTTTTCTAAGCGATTCCAACATATCCTTGTCTGTCGCATCAGGCATTACGAATTGAAGGTTTTCGCGGATCGTTCCCGAAAAAAGCTGTGTATCCTGTGTTACAAAACCAAGCTGTCGGCGAATTCTGTTGTACCGCAATTCGCCGATTGAAATACCATCATATAAAATGTCGCCCTGAACCGGACGATACAGGCCGACGAGTAGTTTCACTAAAGTCGACTTTCCTGCACCGGAAGGTCCGACGAACGCGATGGTGTCGCCTAATTCGGCTTTGAACGAAATGTCTTTTATCGCATCCGCGGATGCGTTCCTGTGACGGAAACTGACATTTTTGAATTCAAGCTGTGATATCGATCCCACATCAATTGGTTCCTGTGGATTATATTCCGGCTGCTTTTGCATCAGCTCATTGAACATCGACAGCGCGGCTCCTGCTTCGCGGTACGAAAGAATGATGCTGCCAAGATCCTGCAAAGGGCCGATGATCCCCGATGATATAAACTGCATCGAAATCAGTTCGCCCGGAGAAAGGACATTTTTAAAGATCATCCAAAGCAAAATAAATAAAATCGACTGCTTCAGGAAGATCAGAATGCTACCCTGAAGAAACGTGAGCGTTCGCATCTTTTTGACCTTTTGCATTTCAAGGTCGTAGATTTCCTGCGTGTGGACTTTCAGCCGACGAATCTCAGGATAGGTGAGTCCGAGGCTTTTTACAAGTTCAATATTCCGAAGGCTTTCAGTGATCGTTCCGCTCATTTGGCGGTTTTGGCGGATGAGCGATCGTTGCAATGTTTTGATCGAACGGCTTAAAATGCTCGTGAGCCCGCCAAGCACTACAACCCCGATCAGGAAAACCGGGATCAGTGCCCAATGTTTGGTAATGGCATACCAAAGCAAAAATCCGACGCCTACAAGCGACGTAAAGAGGATATTAATAAATGATGTCAGAAATTTTTCGGTATCGGTACGGACCTTTTGCAGCACCGATAAAATTTCCCCGCTGCTTTGATCCTCAAATTCCTGAAATGGAAGCCGTAGCGTTTGCCGCAGGCCATCATTAAAGATTTGCATCCCGAAACGCTGGACGATCATCCGCAGAAAATAATCCTTGAAAGTAAAAAACAGCCTCGACATGAGTGCCACGGCGACCGCTAATATTAAAAGCCGGGTTACTTCGTCCAGGTCGTTATCGTCGGGAGCTTTTTCAAGCGCATAATTATCGATGATCCTGCCAAAGATGATCGGATCATACAATGCCAGGATCTGTGCGATTCCCGCGAGCGTGAGCACAAGCAGGATATGCCATTTGTATGGGCTGAGATATTTCCGGAATAGGATCATCGGTGGTTAAAGATACGATTCTTTAAGGCGATGTCATTATAACGATTGCCCGACAATCGTAGAAACTTCGTTTATAATTTTATAATTCATCAATGCGCAGTTATGACGAAATTTGATAGAAAATCTGTAGTCATGAAAAAGCTAATTTATAATTTGAAAGGAATTGCATTTCTCGCAGCGGCAATGTACTGTTTTGGAAGCTGCAAGGATGCACGTACCGAGGCGGATGACGCTTCGATTACAACCGAAAGCACTGAAACTACGGTTACAACCGGTCAATCGGATAGTGATGCAAACAATGTCACAGGCTCTGTTGACGGATCAGCTGAAATGGGTTCTGGTACAAATGGAGATGGTTCAATGAGCGGATCCACACCCGAAAGCGTGCGCACCGGATCGGGAAACAGGGTGCCATCTGACGGATATTCGGGCGATGGTTCCGATGGGCGGACCTCAAGTACCGCGGTGAATACTTCCAAGAATGTTCAGATGGGAACGAATAAAAAGCCGAAAAGTTTGAAAGGTTACAGTGCACCCGACGGAACAAGGGCCGAGAATCATGACGGGGATATGTATACCAAACACGATACGACCATGATGCCGTCAGGAAGTACGCCGATTAAATAAACACCTGTAAATCACTTTTGTATTTTTGTCAAAAAAAATATAATGACGAAATACATTTACATTATTTTATTGGCATGCAGTTTTGCGTCCGCACAATCACTGCACTGGGCGATGAAAGTCGGAGATGTCGGCAATGATATCTGCAGTGATGTTGCCGTTGATGCGGCCGGGAATGTTTACGCTGTTGGAATCTTTAAGAATAGTGTCGACTTTGATCCGGGGCCGGGAGTATTTTACATCAACGAATTATCCGATACCGTCGGTGATATGTATTTGGCTAAATATAACCGCAATGGTGCCTTGGTCTGGGCGAAGGCTGTTGGCGGGGCTTCAAATTACAGTGCGTTGGACGAAATTTCGCCTGTCGTCTCTCTTGACAATGCAGGAAATATTTATGTTGCGGGAATCGCCCAGAATAATGTGGATATGGATCCCGGACCGGCGACACTCTTCCTTCCGCCTTTATCGGAACTGATGTCAATAAGTAATTTCATCAGTAAATTTTCAAACAGCGGAAACCTGATTTGGTGCCAACAATATGGCGGCGGCTACGGCGAGCAATGGAACCGCGGGATCAGAACAGATGCGGCAGGTAATATATATCTCGCTGGTTATTTCAGGCATATGATGAATTTCAGCGGCGCTGCATCAAATTTTACATTGACTACACATCCCGGAAATTATAATGGGTACGTTGCAAAACTCGATGCCGACGGAAATTTTGTCTGGGCGTTTCAGGTGGGCAATGAACCTGCCAATGATTATATCCATGATATAGACGTCGATTCCGAGGGCAACATTGCAATAACGGGCGGATATCGCGGAGCGGTGGACTTCGATCCAGGAGATGGTGAATTGTTGCTACAATCCATTCAGGATGGCGAAGATATTTTCGTGGCAAAATATTCAGCTGATGGCAATTTATTCTGGGGTCATTCTTTCGGAAGACCCGATTCAACGAATGCAGACGAGGGACATGCCATCACATTTGACAATGCAGGCAATGTAATTTCGGTTGGGCGATTCAGGGTTGTGGCAGATTTTGATCCGGCTCCGGGCGATGAAAGTGTTTTTAATTTGGAGACTGTAGGAAATGGTTCCGAATTTTTCCTAAAGCTATCGCCGTCCGGCGGATTTATCTGGGCGAAAACGATTGGTGCAATGTCGGTTGATGGCAATGTCAGCCATTCAGAAGAAATATATGATATAACCACTGATGCCACAGGTTCGATCTATTTTACGGGAGATTATGTCAGCCATATCGATGTGGATCCGGACGGAAGCGTATTTGATTTGTTCGCCAACGGCGGAAGCTACCAGATCATGAATGCAAAATGGGATGCCGATGGCAATTTTCAATGGGCACGTTCCTATGGTGCCGGAACAAACTTGAGCGCAACGGGCCGTTCGATTGATGTGAATTCTTTCGGCGAAGTAGTAGTTGGCGGACGTTTTCAGGGGTCGGTGGATTTTAATCCCGGAGGTTCCCCGGTTGTCATCAGCGGTTCTTCATCGAGGTTCGGTTCGTTTTTGATGTCGGTTATCCCGCCTTCCCTGGTAATTTCCTCAAATCATTTGCAGACGGCTTCCGCGATTCCAAATCCCTTTATTGATGAGGTAAGGATTGAAAGTGAGGTGACATTTGATCGTGTCGAATTTTTTGATATTTCAGGCCGATGCGTTTTAAGTTCTGACGATCGTTTGTCAGTTGATACGTCATCCCTTAAGGGGGGAATTTATTTGCTGCAATTGTATACGGCTTCCGGAATTGTTGCTTTGAAAATGGTTAAAAATTAGTTCCAACTTTGTGGCCGCAATGATGGATTGAATTATTGCGGCTTTGCATCTGTCTTAAACCTTGGCAAACCAATCTCATGTTCCTGTGGATAAGGGTCGCGATGTGTCCATGAAACATCTTCTTTGATGTTGTGGTAAACCCGATATTGCAGGTTTTGTTCTTCTTCAAGTTTGAACTGGTTTTTGACTTCTCCTTCCAGTACAGCTTTTTTAGATGCCGATACATATCGCGGATCCGGAATGAAAGGCATCTTTGCCATTTTGGTAACGGTAATGGTCGGGAAATGAAAATCGACTTCAACGATGCCAAGCAGAAGATAACAGCCGCCGCCCTGAAACGGAAATTTTTCAAGGCAATCGGGAAAATGTGCGGTATCGAAATATTCGCCGTTTGCATCTATCCAGGTCCCGAAAAACATTTCACCGCGTTTTGTAGGCACATGTTTTCGTGAAATCAGATAAGCGAGCATCCTGACCTGTTTTTTGTGATGGGCGAGGAGGTCTTTAGCATAAACATCACCGCGGTATTTTGTGACAAGCAGGTCGAATGGCGAACATGACACCGGAAAACTCAGCAGCTCAATTTCATCAAAAGCATCTTCAAAGACCGACCGTTCCAATTTTGGAAAAGTAAATTCCTTAGCAGGTTCCTGAAGAAGCATCGCCTGACGGTTGTCGGGTTTGAAATTCGTCAAAAGCAATCTCGCGGCAAGAACGAGCTCATTTTTGGTTTTGCCCGTAAAACGAAACGCGCCGATAAATATCAATATCTGGATCGACTCGATTCCGATTGAAACCCTGTTGATGAAATCTTCAAGTGAAACATAATCACCATGGCGTTCGCGTTCCTCGACGATCTCATGGGAAATGACTGATTCGAGTCCTTGCAGGTGCATAAATCCAAGATAGATGTCGATCCCGTAAACCGTAGTTTCCACCAGACTTCTATTGACGCATGGATTGTTGACGACCGCACCCGACATCTTTGCTTCATGCACATAAACTTCAGTACGGTAAAAACCGCCTTGGTTGTTGATGACGGCGGCCATGAACTCAACCGTATAGTAGACTTTGAGATATAGGCTTTGATAGCTTTCAACTGCGTAAGATGCGGAGTGCGCCTTACAAAATGAATAGCCTGCAAAGGATTCGATCTGACGATAGATCTCCTGACTGAGTTCAAGCGGATGGCCTTTTTCGGCGCAGCATTCGAAATATCGGTCCTTCACTTTTTGAAGTGCGGCTTTCGATCTTCCTTTCCCGCTCATCGCGCGGCGGAGCACATCGCCATGGACCGCTTCCATTCCGGCAAAATGCAGCGCGATCTTGATTACATCTTCCTGATAGACCATGATGCCATAGGTTTCGCCAAGCTGTTCTTTGAATACATCGTGGAAATATTCAAATTTTCCGGGATTGTTGTGCCGAAAGATATATTCGCGCATCATTCCGCTTTGTGCCACACCCGGACGGATGATCGATGAAGCTGCGACAAGCGTCAGGTAATTGTCGCATTTGAGCCGTCGCAGTAAGCCGCGCATCGCCGGGCTTTCGATATAAAAGCATCCGATGGTTTTTCCTATGGACAGATATTCATTCGATTTAGGTTCGTCTTTCGACATCAAGATATTCCGGATATCTACACGGACGCCTTGATTCTTTTCGATCAGCTTAACTGAATCATCGATATGCCCGAGGCCGCGCTGGCTCAGGATATCGAACTTTTCGAAACCGATATTCTCCGCGATATGCATATCGAACTGGACGATCGGAAATCCTTTCGGCGGCATTTCCAAAGCCGTGTAATTGGTGATCGGCTCGTGTGAAATCAGGATCCCGCACGAATGCATGCTTCGCTGGTTCGGATATTTTTCGAGCATTTTGCCGTATTTGTGTACCTGGCGTACCACTTCATTGCGGTCATGCGAATCCATGTTTGTCGTGGCCAATACATCAAGCTCGTGTTTTGGAAGCCCGAAAACCTTGCCGACCTCGCGAAAGATCGATCGGTATTTGAATTCGGCTATCGTTCCCGTAAATGCCACATGCTCGCGCCCAAAGCGATCGAAAATATAACGAAGGATCTCATCGCGCTCTTTCCAGCTCCAGTCGATATCGAAATCCGGCGGAACCTTTCTGCTCGCATTTAAAAACCTTTCAA
Source organism: uncultured bacterium (assembly GCA_965365415.1). Classification (GTDB taxonomy): domain Bacteria; phylum Bacteroidota; class Bacteroidia; order Flavobacteriales; family Flavobacteriaceae; genus Flavobacterium. Next base: position 5,946 of record CBDUBP010000064.1, read on the forward strand.
AATACAAATCGAGCTCAAGCGGGCAAATGTCGGTAATGCCAAGACAATAACTCACAATGCTGTTCGCGCCGCTTCCTCGACCGATATGCATGAAACCACGGCTGTTGCTGTATTGCACGATATCCCAATTGATCAGGAAGTAAGCGCAGAAATTCATGTCACTGATCACCTTAAGCTCTTTTTCAATACGTGCTTTTGCCGCGGGATGATTATCACCATAGCGCCAGCGCAGCCCATCGTATGCAAGTTTTGTCAGCAGCGCAATATCCTGCTGTGCATTTCCGAGATAGTGTTTGCGGTTCTTTGGTGAATTGAAATCGTATTTGAAATTGCATTGCCGGACAATATTGAGCGTGTTGTTTACAATGCTTTCATATTCACGATATTGTTCCAGAAGCACCGTTTCATCGATCATCAGTTCCGATTGGCAACAATGGTCCGTGGGCTGTAGTTTGGATAATATCGTGTTGAGGTCGATCGCGCGAAGGACTTTGTGCAGCATGAATTCTTCCGATGTGCGATACGTGACAGGCTGCCAGACGACCATTTTATCCACAACCCGTTTTTTTTCGGAGTAAAGCCGCGTCAATTGTTCGGGACGAATGCCGATATATTCGTTTTTCTTTAGATTTTCAGGAAAACTGTCGAATGAATAGACAATGAGGACATTTTTGAAATCGGGCGCTTCGACAGGCAATGACGTTCCGTCAAAATTGTGTTTTGTCAGAAACCGGCACATTTCGCCGAGGCCTTCACGGTTCTTGGCCAATCCAATATAGCGGAATTCATTGTCATTGCGGAATTCAATTCCAACCAGCGGTTTGATCTTTACCGCTTCACAAGCTTTGATAAAATCATAAATGCCGGTAACGGTATTAATGTCGGTCAGCGCCATCGCTTTTACACCACATGAAGCAGCCTGCAAAACAAGTTCATCAACGGGAATGGTCCCGTAGCGAAGGCTGTGGTATGAGTGGCAGTTGAGATACATTTAACTGATAATTGATAATTGACAGTTGACAGTTGAGAATTTAGGAATGGAGTAATTTTTTAATTTGAAATTTTGTTCACTTCGGAAACTTGGAATAATTACTCGAGGCGCAGCCGAACGTATGAAGCGCAGAATAAATAAAGAATAAAGAGTATTGAATGTTGAATGTTGAATGTTGAATGTTGAATAATGAAATTAGATGACCCCAAACCTCAATAATGAATAATGACCCGAGGCGCAGCCGAACTGTATGGAGCGCAGCGGAATAAATAATAAATAATGAATAATGAAGTTTACCACTAAACACCTAAACAAATCCACGAATCAACCATAATTAAATCCCGCGCACCGCGCCACCGCTTTTTCGCCGAACTTCCTCTTGATTTTATCCATTGCCTGGTAAAGCGACATCATTTCGACGGTATCCTCAAACATGTTGATCTGGTAAGTCCCGCGAACGAGGCCGTTGAACCTGATTCCGATAAGCCTTAACCGCATGCGTCGTTGATACAGGCTTTCAAAAAGCCGCAACACGTGTTTGATCAGCACATGGTCGCAGGAAGTATACGGGATTCGGCATTGCTTGGTCTCGGTATCAAAATTGGCATAACGGATCTTTACCGTTACGGTCGATGTAAGCCACTGTTCCTCGCGAAGGCGAAAGGCAAGCTGCTCCACCATGGCGATCAGCATCGATTTAAGCATCGAAATGTCGATCGTGTCTTCATTGAATGTATGTTCGGTCGACAGCGATTTCCTTTCCGAATAAGGTTCTACCGGAGTATTGTCGATCCCATTGGCTTTTTTCCACAATTCTATCCCGTTTTTGCCGAGCAATGCCTGCAAGGTTTCCGGCGGCATTTCTGCCAGGGTGCGGATCAGCCTGATGCCCACGCGCGACAACAGCCTGAAAGTCACATCGCCGACCATCGGGATCTTTTGCACCGACAGTGGGTTAAGGAAAGGTTTCACCCCGTCCGGCGGGATATGCAGCCGCCCGATGGGTTTTGCTTCGTTGGTCCCGATCTTCGATACCGTCTTATTGACCGACAACGCGAAACTGATCGGCAGCCCGGTTTCTTTGGTAATGGTCTGGACCAGTTCATCCGTCCATTTCAAACAGCCGAAATATTTGTCCATTCCCGTAATGTCGAGATAGAATTCATCAATGCTCGCTTTCTCCATTACAGGCGCACGCTCGCCGATGATCTCGGTCACATCATTCGACAATTTCGAATAAAGTTCCATGTCGCCTTTGATCACTTTGGCATCAGGGCAAAGCCGTAGCGCCATTTTGATGGGCATCGCCGAACGCACGCCGAATTTACGAGTTTCATACGAACAGGATGCAACCACACCACGGTCGCCACCGCCAACAATCAATGGTATCCCATTCAATTTGGAATTGTTCAGCCTTTCGCACGATACGAAAAACGTGTCGAGATCGATATGGACTATGGATTGCATCTGTTGACTTTGCACATAAATCCGATCTCTTGTTCTTTTCTCTTTTTCTTGCTTCTTCTTTCTCATAATCTCTTTCATTTTTCTTTTACAAAACTAGATACAAATTATATCAGAAGTTTTATATTTGTTGATATAAATTATATCAAGATGTCCACATTGTCCGAAAACCTTCGTTATCTCAGGATCCAGAACAATTACACACAGGAACGCGTGGCTGAAAAGCTGATCATCGCGCGGCCGCGCTGGCAACGTTATGAAGAAGGAAAATCGGAGCCACCGCTTGGGCTGATGCAAAAAATATCAAAGCTGTTCCATGTCAGTATTGACCTTTTGCTGTCAGTCGACCTTAGAAAAGTGCCGCTTGATGAATTGCTCGAACTTGAAGACAACCGCATTTTACTCCCGATCGCGGTCGACCCGAATGGCGACAATGTCATCGAGGTCATCCCGCATAAGGCACGTGCCGGATATCTTACAGGTTATTCGGATCCGGAATTTATCGAAAGCCTGCAGCACATCTCATTGCCTTTTCTTCGCAACGGCAAATTCCGCGCATTTCCCGTCGAAGGCGATTCGATGCCGCCACATAAGGAAGGGTCATTTGTGATCGGCAAATACGTGGAACGGCTTGGCGATGTGATGGATGGGCGGACATACATCCTGCTTACAAGAAGTGAGGGGATCGTATACAAGCGACTCAACAAAAATGGAAAGAATGAATTGATGCTTCATTCCGACAATTCCTTTTATCCGCCTTATAAAATAAAAGTTTCCGATGTGCTGGAGATCTGGGAGTATGCATGCAGCATTGCCACCAAGGAGGCAGAACCGGTTAGCGAACCCAATGTTGTCCAAATGTTCATGGAATTAAAAAGTGAACTTAACACGCTGAAATCCAATATGGGACAAACGCACGGATAATTATTATAATTTCTTTAAGTCAATACCAGTCGCATAGTACTTAAATTTAAAATAAAAAGTTCTATGAGATTTTTAAAGATTGCCCCAAGCATTGTCCTGGCATTCATACTTATGCTGTCGTGCAAGAAAAAAGAAGTAGCAAATGAAGAAGGGAAATATCCGATCGACAGTACTAAATTCGCTGCATTTTTTCAAAAACACCCCAACTTCAAAGAATACGAAAAAGACATCAAAACGCTCTATCGGAAATACCAGTATAAATACATCTGGTACGATGAAGAAGGGCGGAATGAATTTTCCGATGTGCTGTATAACCGCGCCCGGCAGATCGGTGCCGAAGGCGTTCCGGTACCTCTTCCGTACAAAGAAGAATATGCCGAACTCTTTGACCGCGACAGCGAAAAGCCAATACTTGAAAACGATCTTTTGATCAGCGCGATGTACTTCTTTTATGCGAAAAAGGTATATGCCGGTCTCGATCCGAATTCAAGCAAGAAAACCGGCTGGTTCCTTCCGCGCGAACGTGTCGGGCTCGTAAGTTATCTTGATGAGCTGATGAAAGATCCCGACAAATTGAAAAAGGACGAGGACGAAAATCCGACCGTGTATTACAACCTCCGAAAAGGACTTCAGCGGTATCGTGAGATCAGTAAGAAGGGCGGATGGGGTACCATATCGCTTCCCGCAGGTGTCAAATCGCTTAAAGAAGGCGACAATTCGCCGGCGGTTGCCCAATTGCGGAAACGGCTCGCAATTACAGCTGAATTTGGTGGCGATCCGGCAAGTACGGTATTCGATTCTTCACTTACCGATGCCGTAAAATCGTGGCAGACGAGAAATGGCCTCAATCCCGATGGTATCGTCGGAAACGAAATGATCACATCGTTAAACGTACCCGTCGACCAGCGGATCCTAACGATCATCGTCAATATGGAGCGCTGCAGGTGGCTGCCCGACCGCATTGACGAACTCGACGAATATATCGGTGTAAACATTCCGGCCTACAGCATGCATTATGTCAAAGATGGCGAAACGGCACTGCAGTCACGTGTCATCGTTGGCGAAGAAGCTACAAAGACCGTCGTTTTCAGTGGAAAAATGAGCTATCTTGTTTTTAGTCCGTATTGGAACGTTCCGGAAAGCATCAAGGAGAAAGAAATCCTGCCCGCACTTGAAGAAGATCCTGATTATCTTGTCAGAAACAATATGGAGTGGGACGGCGAACGTATCAGGCAAAAACCATCGGATGAAAATTCCCTCGGGCGCGTCAAATTCATGTTTCCCAATTCCAACAACATCTATCTTCACGATACTCCTGCGAAATCGCTGTTCCGCAAGGAAGACCGTGCGCTGAGCCATGGATGTGTGCGTGTACAAAAGGCGCGCGACCTCGCGATAATGATCCTGGAAGACGACAAAAACTGGTCGCGGCAAAAAATCGATGCGGCCATGCGTGCCGATACCGAGCAACAATATGCATTGAAGCGCAAGATCCCGGTTTACATCGCATATTTTACAGCCGTCGCCGATGAGAACGGCAACGTTGCATTTTTTGAGGATATTTACAAACGCGATAACCGTCTTGCACATTTGTTATATTCCGATAAGACATAAGTTAAAGTTTTATGCGTTTAA
>CBDUBP010000065.1:0-10925 GCA_965365415.1 uncultured bacterium
TCCTTGACATATCCGAGCGATTCGAGGTGCTTTACATAGTATGGGTGGTTGTACCAGGTGATCATCGTTCCGATCTGGTCGAAGCCTTCCGTTAAGAGTCCGACTTTGTCAAGATTCGAGAATCCGATCGGGCCTTCTACCATTTCGAGTTCATGTGCCCGGCCGAGTTCGTAAACCTTTTCAAGCAAAGCCTTGGTTACCTCAATATCATCGATGACATCGAACCACCCGAATCGGACCTTTTTTTTGCCGAGCTTACTGACTTCATCCCAGTTGATGATCGCGGCAATGCGCCCGGCCGACTTTCCGTCTTTATAGGCCAGGTAAAACTTCGCTTCGGCACTTTCAAAAACCGGGTTTTTGGTTTTATCGAAACTTTCGATCTCTTCGGAAATCAAAGGCGGGATCCAGTACGGATTGTCCTTGTAAAGCGAAAAAGGGAACATGACATATTCCCTGATCAATTTTTTTGAATCTGCTTCCCTGATAGTAATCATTATGGCTGCGGCTCGGTTTCCTCGATAGCGTCCTTGCGTTTTTTCTTTTCTTTCTTTTTCTTCTTGTCTTCCTTGGATTCCTTCGGTTCGTCTTTATGGACGCGAAGATAGACATCCTCATAATTTTGGTCGAATCGCCATGAAAGGCCAATACCGCCGTACAGAACGCTCGGAGTATCCTTAAAGTTGGTCCCGATCGATGCATCGACCTGGATATTTTCCTTGATCAAAAATGCCGCACCACCGCGCAGGACACTGTCGGTATATTGGTCGCTGTTGTATCCCTGGTTTTCAATAAATCCGGACCAGCGATAGTTGAAGCCGCGTGTTAGTGTGACGATATAACCGAGGTTGGTATAGTTGGTAAGAAGCTTATCTCCTATGAGGTTGATGACCAACACCCATTTCCCGAATTGATTCTGCGTCAATATCATCACCTTCGGGCTCACGCTCTCCTCATACTTCGAAACGTACGGATTGTTCAGGTTAAAATTGAATCCGGCATACCCGCCAACAGCAGGAATGAACTCGCGCCAGCTAAACGAATGGTTTGCTTTCCAGCTATATAGATTCGGCTTTTTCTCGTAATTCTTGTTTGGATCGTAGATCAGATATTTGGCACCGAGATTCAGCTGCTTAAATCCGTTTCGTTTTTCATCCAGCAAAGGCGTATCGAGCTTGTCGCGCTGATACTGCGCCTCGAGGATGAATTCGAGCTGTTCGAAAAATGCGCCGTAGCGCACCGCCAGATCGAGTCCGTAACCTTTTGCCTCGCGATGCAGCGGCTCGTGATGTTCCTTGATTCCGTACAATCCGGTTTCTGCCTGAATGACAGTCTTCCCGACCGAAAATGCACCCATCGATTCACCCGGGCGATTGGAGTTTATGACGTCTGTAAATTGGGCATTTGCCGCATAAAAAGTGAATAGGAATGCGGCTGGGGCAATAAACCTGGTTAAGGACATAGCGTTTTTATTACCTTTCAAATGTAACTATAATTTATTATTTATTTATGATGTGAATTTCCAAAATCACTGCCCCGTTTAGTATTTTTGGCAAAATTATTTTGATGGAAACCGCATCATTCAACGGTGTCTTAAAGGTCATCTTCTATATAATTCTCTTTTATTACGTCTTCAAATTCCTGGCGCGTATCTTCCTTCCGATCCTTATGAAGAAAGCTGTCGACAAAGCTCAGGAAAATCTGCGCAAACAATACGAACGCCAGCAGGAAACCCATTCTCCGGGATATCAGCAGCCTCAAAGACCTCGTGAAAAGAAAGTTGTCGGCGAATACGTCGATTACGAGGAAATCGAATAATCCGCACGCGGTGCCGATGACATTTTTTTGTTTTACTTTTGAAATCCAAACTTATCGCCGCCCATGAAAATTCCTGAAAGGGTTTATCACCATCTTGCAGCCATTGCCGGCTTTATCATCGTAGCCTTGATCTATTTCTATCCGGTTCTCCAGGACAAGGAGATCTATCAGTCGGATATCGCCCAATATACGGGAATGGCAAAGGAGCAGAATGATTTCCGAAACCGGGAAAACAGTGAGCCGTATTGGACAAATTCAGCATTTGGCGGGATGCCGACATATCAGCTTGGGGCGAAATATCCGCATAATTATGTGAAGGCACTCGACTCTGCAATCCGGTTCCTTCCTCGCCCTGCCGATTATCTTTTCCTTTATTTTGCCGCCTTTTATGTGCTGATGATGGTACTCGGTGCGAATCCGCTGAAATCATTTTTTGGCGCACTCGCCTTTGGATTTTCAACTTATCTGATTATTATCCTTGGCGTTGGACACAATGCGAAGGCACACGCGATAGGGTATATGCCGCTCGTCGTTGCCGGAATCGTCCTCGTTTTTCAAAAACGGTATATCGCGGGCGGATTGCTGACGATGTTCGCCGCAGCATTGGAAATCAATGCGAACCACTTCCAGATGACCTATTATCTGTTGATTTTGGTATTGGTGATTGGAATTTATTACGCCTGGAAATATTTTAAAAGCAAAGATTTCAAAGGCCTTCGCATTGCTGCAGGGATTTTTGCCGTCGCAGCATTATTTGCCATCGGTGCCAATGCGACAAATCTGATGGCGACATCGGAATATGCGGATTTTAGTACGCGTGGCAAGAGCGAGCTGACGACATTGCCTGACGGTTCCCCACGAACCGGATCGACCGCAATGTCGCATGAATACATTACCGAATACAGTTACGGAATTGCAGAAAGTTTCAACCTGATCGCGCCACGTTTATTCGGGGGATCGAATAGTGAGAATCTGGGAACCGACAGCGAACTGTACAAATTCATCGTTACACAGGGCGCGCCCGAAGACCAGGCAAAAGAATTTGCTTCTTCATTGCCACTTTACTGGGGCGATCAGCCGATCGTGGCAGCACCGGCATATATTGGGGCGGTCGTTTTCTTTTTGGCCGTGTTAGCTTTGTTTGTAGTGAAGCGACGGATCAAATACGCATTTTTGGCGGGTGCAATCGTGTCATTGACGCTATCCTGGGGAAAGAATTTTAGTATCCTGACGGATTTCTTTATCGATTTTGTACCGATGTACGATAAGTTTCGTGCGATCTCATCGATCCAGGTGATCCTCGAACTTTGCATGCCGGTGCTTGCGGTGATGGGAATCCACGCATTTTTTAAAGAAGAAAAAGCGACGCAATGGAAAGCCCTGTGGAAGTCGGCCGCGGTTTCGGGCGGTATCATCATTTTCTTATTGGCAATTAAAGGTTCGTTTGGATTCAGCGGCGGAAGCGATGATTTCTTCATGCAGAATTATGGTCCGGATTTCGTCAATGCGCTAAAAGCCGACCGCGAAACATTATACACTTCCGATCTGCTCCGCACAGGCTTCCTGACATTTCTTGCCGCCGTCATCTTATGGGCTGCGATGAAAGAAAAGATCAAGGAAACAACTGCCGTGATTTTGGTCGGGCTTGTGATGATCGGCGACCTTTATTTCATCGATAAAAATTACGTCGACGCAAGCAGCTTTGTCAGCGGACGCCAAATAAGGCAGCCTTTTGAGGCTACACCTGCCGACATGCAAATTCTTGAAGACACGACACACTACCGCGTATTCGAGATCGATGGCAACCTGAACAGTGCGCGCGCCTCCTATTTTCACAAGTCGATTGGTGGCTATCACGCTGCAAAGCCGCGAAGGCTGCAGGAACTTTTTGATTACCAGATATCGAAGGGCAATTTGTCGGTCCTGAATATGTTCAATGTCAAATACATTTTACAGTCAGATGAAAAAGGACAAATGGTTCCGACACTTAATCCGGATGCCAATGGAAATGCATGGTTTGTGTCGAATGTCATCAAAGTTCAGTCGGCCGACAAAGAAATGCAGGCTCTCAATAAACTCGACACTAAAAATTCGGCCGTGCTGAATGTTAGCGAATTTAGTGATGTCGGCATGATTGGAAAAGATTCGGCTGCAGCAATACGATTGCGTGAATACAAGCCGAATTACCTCAAATATTCATCAAATAATTCGCAAAAAGGCCTTGCCGTCTTTAGTGAGATGTATTACGGGAATGGCTGGAAATCATTTATCGACGGAAAGGAAGTCAAACATATCCGCGTGAATTATGCACTGCGCGGGCTTACAGTTCCGCCCGGAAAGCACACGATCGAATTCAGGTTCGAGCCACAGGTCATTAAAACGGGAGGCACTATTTCACTTGCAAGCTCAATTGGAATGCTTCTATTGGTAATTGCCGGAATTTACTACGAACGCAAACGAAAAAGTTAAGTGATGAAGAGAGTGTTGATTATCACCTATTATTGGCCACCAGCGGGCGGTCCGGGTGTTCAGCGCTGGCTTAAGTTTGTCAAATACCTTCCCGAGTTTGGCTTTGAGCCGATCGTCTATGTTCCCGAGAATCCCGAGTATCCACTGATCGATGAAAATTTACTGGAACAGGTTCCGAAGAACATCACGGTCATCAAGCGGAGAATTTGGGAACCTTCACGGATACTGTCTTTTTTTTCAAAGAATCAGGTAAAGAAAATCAGTTCGGGCATCATACCGCGACCCGAAAGGCAATCAGCTGCTGAGCGTTTTTACCTTTGGGTACGCGGCAATTTTTTCATTCCCGACGCACGCGTATCGTGGGTTCGTCCATCGGTAAAGTATTTGGAGAAATACATCGTCGCAAATGATATTAAGATGATCATTACCTCCGGCCCGCCGCATAGCCTTCATTTAATTGGCATGCGCCTGCAGGAGAAACTTAATTTGAAATGGATTGCTGATTTCCGCGATCCGTGGACCACAATCGGCTATCACAAATCTTTAAAGCTCGCAGGTTTCGCTGAAATTAAGCACAAGAATCTCGAGTCGGAAGTTCTCAATGCGGCTGATCAGATCATCGTTACAAGCAAATCCACTAAATCCGAATTTGAATCTCTTACCGCACGGCCGATCGAGATCATCACCAATGGTTATGATGTAGAGCGTATCGAAGGTATCACGCGCGATAAAAAATTCACGCTGGCGCACATCGGTTCGCTGCTTTCAGATCGCAACCCAATCGTTCTTTGGCAGGCAATCACGGAGCTGCTTCGCGAACTTCCATCATTTGGAGCACATCTCGAACTAAAGCTTGCGGGCACCGTTAGTCAGGAGGTCATCGATTCAATGGTTCTCTACGGACTAAAACCCTATCTGAATGTCGCCGGCTACGTTCCACACAATGAGGCCGTCCGGATGCAGCAAAGTGCCCAGGTTTTGCTTTTGATCGAGATCAACTCGCCGGAAACCAAAAGCATCATACCGGGAAAACTATTCGAATACATGGTTGCGGGACGGCCAGTCATCGGGATCGGCCCGGCAGGTTCCGATTTCGCCGAGATCATTGAAGATACCCAGGTGGGAATATTTGCTGATTATTCTGAAAAGGCCAAACTCAAGGAAACGATCGCCGGGTATTTCGAACTTTACCTCGAAGGAAACCTGTCGTCGAAATCAACCGGAATCGATAAATATTCGCGCCGTAACATTACCGGCCGGCTAGCAACTCTAATCACGCGGGTTTGGGAATCGTAATCAACCAGTCGATCAAGAATACGATCGTAACTTATATCGGCTTTGCGATAGGTGCATTGAATGCTTTGTTCATGTATCCCGCATTCCTCGGGGAAACTTATTACGGATTGATAGGTTTTCTATTGTCGACTGCAAACATCATGATGCCACTGATGGCGTTCGGCATTCACAATACGATCGTCAAATTCTATTCGGAGTATAAAACAGAGGAAGAAAAATCCAGGTTCTTAAGTTTCGTACTTTGGCTTCCGCTATTGTTGATACTGCCGATATCGTTTTTCGGATATGTATTTTACGATCGGATAGCATCCGCAATATCTGTAGAAAATCCGATTATTTACGATTTCGTGTGGCAAATTCCCGTGCTCGGATTTTGCATGGGTTACTTTGAAATTTTCTACGCATGGGCGAAAGTACAAATGAAATCAGTGTTTGGGAATTTCGTTAAAGAAGTGCTGCTCAGGATCCTGATTTCGATATTCCTCATCGGTGTTTATTACGACCTGTTGACACCGGTTCAATTCATACTTACTACAGTTTTTGCGTACCTCTTGTCGGTGATTGTAATGGCTGTATTTGCTTTTCGTTTCAAGAGGCCGAAATTGGGATTTCACATGCCGGCCGACCGTAAAGCTGTCATTGTCTATTCGGTATTTATCATTTTATCGGGAAGCGTAGCCACGTTGCTGCTCGATATCGATAAATTCATGCTGGGAGAATATATTCACATCGACAATATCGCTTATTATTCGGTTGCAATATTTATTGCTACGGTTGTTTCGGTGCCCAGCCGCGCCATGCACCAGATCACTTATCCGATTACCGCGAAACTAATGTCGGAATCAAAACACGATGAGCTAAATTCATTATATAAAAAAACATCGGTCACTTTGCAGATTACAGGTGGTTATGTCCTTCTGGGAATCCTGGTCAATATCAATGAAGTCTATAAAATGCTTCCTGCTGAGTACGTAGGCGGTATACCGGTTGTCTTTATGATCGGCATTTCGAAATATTTTGAACTGATGCTTGGAAACAACAACGCAATTATCTTCAACTCGAAATATTATCGGACTGTGCTTGTCTTAGGATTATTACTCGGACTCCTCGCTGTTTGGCTCAACGCGCTTTTCATTCCACGCTATGGCATCGATGGTGCAGCAATCGCGACGCTGCTGTCGATTTTTGTTTATACAATGACCAAATTGGCTTTCGTGATAGTTAAATTGAAACTTTTCCCCTTCACGAAAAAAACTATTTATACCATAATTTTTTCGGTTGGAATTTTCGTTTCATTCTATTTCTGGGATTTTCAATATCAGCCGTTTGTAAACATCATGCTCAAATCGATCCTGATGAGTGTGGTTTACGCTTATCTCGTATACAAATTGCGACTTTCACAAGACATCAATGGCGTCATTGATATTTGCAAGGCAAAATTGATTGGCAATCACTAAAAAAGAAAACCCGCCTTTGCATTTCTGCAAGACGGGCTTTCCAAACAAACCAAACCAATCTAACCAATCAAACCAACTAACTAATTTCAGTCATTATCTTCAATCTTCGCCTTAGTTCCGTCCATTCGATAATAATAGAAATCACCGTTTAACGGGGCAGGCGCGTAATTATTGTACTCGTTATAAACAACCTGGCCTTCAAATCCTTTCACGCTTCCTGAAGATGCGTATGCGCGGCCACGCCTGTCGTAGAAGATCCGCATTCCGCCAATTTGTGTCAGCGCCGACCTGTTGTAAGTCATATAAACCGTTCCAATTCTTTTGATCCTGCCGGAGAAATCATAGTTGAGAAAAACATTTCCGATTCTCCTGATCCGTCCGTTCACATCATGCTCGATACGGATCCCATTTCCCGAAGCCGGAGTGCCATAAGCAACATTCACCGGCCTTGTCCTGTAATAGATACCGCTTTCCTCTGAAGGTTGCGTATTGAAATCAAAAGTGCCGTCGGGAAAAATAAAGAACCCGATACCTCGTTCAGTGAACATCACCGGATGGTCATAACTGAACACAAATCTTTCCGGAGCAAAAAAGGTAAGAGCGTGAGCTGCCGATGTTGCGATCAACAAAACGGCAAGGGTAATTTTCTTCATGATTTCAAGTTTTGGATTTGCCTACTCAAACGCTTTTCGGCATCCGCGGCAGCATTTTTATGGCTGCAGTTTGCGGAAACCAATTTGCATGCCAGAATTTTTTGGGCGCATCCCAAAGGGTCGGGCTGTTCGCTGTATCTTTTTCCCTGCGGTCAAAAGGATGCCGCTGCCATCCCTTGCGCATCGCCGCTAAGCGGAGAATTACTAACTTTAATGTAAATCAATATTGTCGTCATGAAAAAGAGTGATAAAAAAAATAGCGTTTTTGAAACTTTTGCGATGAAAGTCACAAAAGCCACCGGAAGTACAACCGCCTTCCTTATTGCACTTGCCTTGATACTTGTCTGGGGAATCATGGGGCCGTTCTTCGACTTTTCCGAAACGTGGCAATTGATAATCAATACGACGACGACCATCGTGACTTTCCTGATGGTCTTTCTGATCCAAAAAGCGCAGAACAAGGACTCGCTTGCAATCCAGTTAAAGCTGAACGAGTTGGTGGCCGCACAGGCAAATGCCAGCAACCGGCTCGTGGATGTCGAAGACTTGTCGGAGCAGGAAATGGCTGTGCTCCATAATTATTACGCGCGATTAAGCCGCCTTTCGCAGCTTGAAAATTCGCTTAAAAAGTCGCATTCGGTCGAAGAAGCCACCGAAGATCATAAAAATAAGAAGAACAAAAGCAGGAAGAAACCTTCCAAGCCTGGCGACAAAAAAGACTAAAGTTTATCCTTCAGGTATTTCCCTGTCACCGAATCTTTGTTTGCCGCAATTTCTTCAGGTGTGCCAACTGCGGGGATTTGCCCGCCATTTTCACCGCCTTCGGGCCCAAGATCGATGACCCAGTCGGCACATTTGATCAAATCGAGATTGTGCTCGATTACGATGATTGAATGGCCGTTGGCCAAAAGCGCGTCGAAAGATTTCAGAAGTTTTTTGATATCGTGGAAATGAAGCCCTGTCGTCGGCTCATCAAAAACAAACAACGCCTTCTCTTTCAGCGTTCCCTTTACCAGAAATGAAGCAAGTTTTATCCGTTGCGCCTCGCCACCGGAGAGTGTCGATGATGATTGCCCCAACTGTACATATCCCAAACCGACATCCTGCAAAGGCTGTAGTTTCTGCATGATCTTCGTTTGCTTGTGTTCGCTGAAAAATTTCACGGCATCATCAATTGTCATCGTCAGCACATCGTCGATGTTCTTTCCTTCAAATGCCACATCGAGAATTTCTTTCTTAAATCGCTTGCCATGGCAGGTGTCGCACTGAAGCTGGACATCGGCCATGAAAACCATCTCAACATTGATCGTTCCTTCACCCTTACAGGTTTCGCAGCGGCCACCATCGACGTTAAAAGAAAAGTGCTTCGACTGGTATCCGCGAATCTTTGAAAGCTTTTCTTTTGCAAAAAGGTCACGGATATCGTCGTATGCCTTGATGTATGTCACCGGATTTGACCGTGAGCTCCGACCTATCGGATTCTGGTCGACATATTCAATATGCCTCACGCGATGATAATGTCCGCGGAGTTCCGTGAATTGCCCCGCTTTTTCACCGATTCCGTCCAATTGTTTCTGCATAGCCGGAAACAGGATCTTTTTTACCAGCGTACTTTTACCGCTTCCCGAAACTCCTGTAATAACTGTCAGCGATTCCAGCGGAAAACGCACGTCCACATTTTGCAGGTTGTTTTCGCGGGCACCCAAAATCTCTATGTATGCGGAGGATTTTCTTCGATTTTTAGGAACCTCGATCTCAAGTTCGCCGTTCAAATACCTGGCAGTCAGCGAATCCGATTTTAAAATTTGCTTGAAAGTCCCTTGAGCAACAAGCTTTCCTCCAAAAGTTCCGGCTTCAGGGCCGATATCGATGATCATATCCGCGGCCTTCATGATGTCTTCATCGTGTTCCACGACGATGACCGTATTTCCCAAATCGCGAAGTGAAAGCAATACACTTATCAGCCTTTCGGTATCTTTCGGATGTAGTCCGATGCTTGGCTCATCAAGGATATACATCGATCCGACAAGACTCGAACCCAATGATGTCGCGAGATTGATCCGCTGCGATTCACCGCCCGAAAGGGACGCTGATGTCCGGTTTAATGTAAGATAATCCAAACCGACCTCCGACAAAAACGAGAGCCTGCTGTTGATTTCGGTCAGCAGGCGTTTTGCCACTTTCTGATCGAACTCCGACAACTGAAGTCCGCTAAAAAACTGGATCAGGTTCTTTATCGGAAGATCGACAAGATCGGAAATGGTTTTCATGCCAACTTTGACATTATTCGCCTCAGGCCGCAGACGTTTTCCTTTACAGACGTGGCATTTGGTTTTTCCTCGGTAACGCGAAAGCATTACCCGGTTTTGAATTTTATAGTTCTTGGCTTCGAGTTCGCCGAAAAAGTCGTTAAGCCCCGTAAAATATTTATTTCCTTTCCATACGAGTTCTTTTTGTTCGTCAGTCAGTTCAAAATATGGTTTATGGATCGGGAAGTCGAATTTATATGCATTGTTCACCAACTGGTCGCGATACCAGCCCATGCTTTCGCCGCGCCATGGGTAAATTGCGTTCTGATAAACCGAAAGCGACGTATTTGGAATGACGAGTTCTTCATCTATCCCGATGACGTTTCCATAACCCTCACAGACAGGGCATGCACCGTAAGGATTATTGAAACTAAAAAGATGAACATTGGGTTCGGGGAAAGTGATTCCATCGAGCTCAAAACTGCTATTGAATTCCAATCGTTTGCCGCTGTCGGCATCCTGCAGATAGCACGTTTTCTTTCCTTCGTAAAAAGCAGCCTGCACCGCATCGGCGAGGCGATTGTAAAATTCTTCGTCGTCTTTTACAATAATCCTGTCGATGATCAGTAAAACATCTTTATTATCCAATGAATGCGCGTCGATCTCATCCAAACGCACCATTTCATTATCGACCAGTATCCGTGCAAATCCCTGCTGTAGAAGAATCTTCAGTTTGTCTTCAAGCATTCTGCCTTCTTCAAGATGAATAGGGGCGAGGAGAAGCCACCGGCTGTCTTCAGGAAACGATTTCACGGCATTGACAACATCGGTAACCGTATCTTTTCTGACCTCCATACCCGAAACGGGTGAATAAGTTTTCCCGATCCTGGCGAAGAGAAGTTTTAGATAGTCGTAAATTTCAGTTGAAGTACCGACCGTTGAGATCGGAAGAGCACACGTCTGAACTCCAGTCACGTGGCCTT
>CBDUBP010000066.1:0-10920 GCA_965365415.1 uncultured bacterium
ATACAATTGCTGAAAATGCCCAATACTTAATCGACAGCGAAAGCTTCATAAAAACTCAGTGATATGAAACTGCTTAAATTCATTGCACCTCTTCTGACGGCCGCTATCTTGGTTAGTTGCGAGTCGAAAGAAAAATTGGCTCCAGCAATCGAGCCGTTGACACATGAACACAACACTCCAGGCAATGAACTGCATCTGACAGAACAGCAGATTAAGCTTGGTAATATCACGACGCAATATTTTATGAAGGACTCCAGCACGACCCAACAATCATTTACCGGCTTATTGCAGGTAAACGATGAGCAATCCAGGACAATATCTGCACGCGCGATGGGCCGTCTCGAAAAATTAAATGTAAAAGTCGTTGGCGATCTTATCCGGCAAGGAAGCCCGGTTTATACCATTTATAGTGAAGACATCGCCATTGCAAAGCGCGATTACATGTCGGCATACAGGCAATTGTCGATGCCGGGAGATTTTGGCAAGAATGCCCGGACAATGTTCGATGCCGCACAGCAAAAGTTATTATTCTATGGTCTGTCGTCAAAGCAGGTACAAGCCTTAGGAAAAAGCAATGAAACATCGCCCTATACGGTATTTTACAGTCCTGTATCAGGTTTCGTATCAGAGGTTAATGCTGCTGAAGGAAGTTATGTCATGGAAGGTGGTCCTATTGTCAAAATAGCCGATCTCGGAAGTTTGTGGCTCGAAATTCAGGTTAACGTAACCTATGCAAATAACCTGAGTGTCGGCCAGTCTGCAAAAGCGACTGTTTCCGATTTTCCCGGCAAAACAATCAACGCCAAAATTACCTACATCAATCCGGAAATCAACCCACAAAGCCGTTTGTTGGTTATGCGGCTTGAGGTTCCCAATAGTGACCTGCGTTTAAAGCCTGGCATGCAGGCAGTGGCTACATTTACAAAAGCCGGAAAAAAAGGACTATACATTCCGATAGACGCAGTCATCCGCGAAGAAAAGTCCACTTATATCTGGATTGAGAAAGAACCTGGCGTTTTTCAAAATGTCATGGTCGAAATAGGTACTGAAGCCAACGGTATGATCGAAATAAAATCTGAAGTAGATCTTTCAAAGAAAATTGTCGTTTCCGGCGCATACGCGATAAACAGCGAATATATATTGCAAAATGGAATCGATCCAATGGAAGGAATGGACATGTAGGTTTATTGGTACGGGCAATCAGTTTTGAAATACACATTACACTGAGAACCTTATACGATTCCTGAGGTAATAAAGTGATTTCGGTCTTTCACAATTTCCTGTAAAGTCGCTAGCGTAGTAGCAAAAAGGCGGGGAGTAATTACGTCTTCTTCATTGCCGGCCCGTACACAATTCCAATAAGCAGGCATCCAAGTAGATTCACGGTCAAAGTACCAAATGGAAATACTGATGCCGATTTATTTAATATAATTACGAAATAAAAGAATCGATGGATTCCTCCGATCCCACTGCCCAAACCGATTGCTAAAATTATTTTCATTAAATTAATAAATAGTCCACTGACAGAAATCTACAATCATCAAGTTATAAATATACTATTTCATACCATCGGTTCCTCGCAGCACAATTGATAATTTAACACGTGCAAAGCACATCTAATGAATCCATTAACTTTCCCTCCGAAAATTTTTCACTAACTTGAATCATTAAAATTTCAAATTATGAAAAACTATCACGACTACAAAAACTGCATTGAAGCGTGCTTAAAATGCGCCGCAATATGCAACCACTGTGCTTCGTCATGTACTATGGAAGAGGATATAAAAATGATGGCACGATGCATACAACTCGATATGGAATGTGCGGCCATTTGTTACGCAGCCGCTCAACTTATGAGCCTGGGAAGTGAACGGGCCCGCGAACTTTGCAAAATATGTGCTGATATCTGTGACGCGTGCGCAGATGAATGCGCCAAACATCAAACCGAACATTGCCGGGAATGCGCAAGGATTTGCAGGGAGTGCGCAGCCGAATGCCGAAACATGTAAAATCGAATACTGGCTTTAGTGAATCCTTTTTAATAGATAAGGTGCGATAAAAATCCAGATGGGTACCAGTACCCATAACTTGCCCTTAAGTATATTGTATTCCTCAAGAAGCTGACTAAAGGAATTACCGCGTATAAACCAAAACCGAACTCGAAGGCAAGTGTCAGGACGCCCCACAGTAGGCCGATTTGAAATGCTTGCATATCGGTTTTGATCGGTAACTTATTTATTGCCCAATAGATATAGAAGGCGAAGAAAATAATCAAAGTTATTGTCGAAATCTGACGCGCAATTGGTTCTCCTGTATATGTTTTGTACCATTCGCGAATGGTTCCATTAATTACGGCAATAATGACCATCGGAAACCATAACAGAAAATACTTTAGCATTTCTTTTCACTTTAAATCACTGAAACAAAATTGTCTGTTGCTTACTAAAATAATAAATCTTTTCGCAGCTTGAATTTATATTGAGCATGGCTGATACCATAATGAGCCCGTACTTTCTTTCGCATTAATGAAAGCAGTAATCATAAAATTCCCGACGCCAGGCCAATCGAAATGATAATCAGCATGATTGCAACCGTTACCTGCAGGATCCTAAGCGTAACCTTTTTAAGAAGTTTGTTCCCGATATACGCTCCCGCAATTCCGGAAAATGTGGCGCTGACAACAAGTGTCAGATTGTCGGTAAGGCCCGACGCCGTAAGTCGGGTTGCATAAATGCTTAATCGGGTAAAATCGACAAACGTCGAAACCACAACCGCAGTTGCAACGAATGATTCCTTGGAGAGTCCTGCCCTGATCAGGAATGCGCTTCGCAACGCACCTTGGTTTCCCGACAATCCTCCAAAAAAACCACTTAAAGCACCGCCAATAGGCAATTTGTCTTTGCTGAATTGCAGGTAATTGAAATACGGAATCAAATCAATGGACGCAAAAATTATGAGTAAAACAGCAATGATAAATTTCACCGGATAAACTACAATTTGCCTTCCGGATAATTCATACGAAAATAAAGGTTCCAGTCCCGTGATGTTTAATAAAATCCATGAGCCGATGATCGCTGCAATAACTGCGGGAATGCCAAAACGCAAAAGGACTTCTTTGCTGGCATGCCTGCCAACGAGGAACAATTTAAAGATATTGTTGAAGAAATGAACTACGCCCGTTAATGCTATGGCCAGTTCGACCGGAAAAAAAAGCATAAATACAGGCGTCAGGATGGTTCCAAGTCCGAAACCTGAGAAAAACGTAAGTATGGCAACAAAAAACGCTGCCACTGAAATGATAGCAGTTTCCATTTAATTATTGGTCTGTTGCAGTTTATGATCGATCGACCAATAGCCGGCGCCTCTTATTAATAGAAAGATACTGCCGAGCAGCATCGCCCAATCCGTTCTGCTCCCATGCATCATTTCCCAAAATCCTTTTTCGGCCAGAACCTCACTCTTAGTCAACACAAATGCGAACAACATGATGATTATTAAAGGTACGCTTGCCAATCGCGTTATTAATCCGAGCAAAATTAAGCAACCGCAAAGAACTTCAAACGCACCTACAAAATTTCCCAGGAATTCCGGAGTCGGAAGTCCGATTTTCTCAAAACGACCCGCTCCTCGAATTGCCGGAAATAAAAATTTCTGGATGCCTTCCGACAAAAATACCGCTCCAACAATCAATCGAATAATAATGGTTGTTTTGGAGTCGTCGGTTCTAATTATGTTTTTAATCATTCAGATTTCAATTAAAGATGAGATGATGATTGGTTGCAGGTACCGCCTATTACAGATCATATGCTTTTCTCTTAAAAGAGCAAAACTGGAAATCCTGTTCAGTTCCAAAGGGAGTTCTGTGGTTCTCCGTAAAGCAATTGATGGCATCAAATGAATCTTTGAACGTTTCTTTCATTGATTCTTCGGAATATCTGGTAATCGGCAGTCCGCTGCATTTAAGCGGCCCGGTTTCCGAAAATGTACCGAGAAAAAAGTAACCTTTTGCTTTGACGCCATTCGTCACTGTATTGATATATCGGCTTTTTTCATCGTCCGTGACCAGGAAATGAAAGACTGCCCGATCATGCCAAAAGTCGAACTTCACCTCTGTTTTAAAATCGGTTATATCGGCCACAATCCAAGTAACTGATTTTGCCTTATCCCCTAATCGGGTTTTGGCTCTCGCCAAAGCGGCTTCGGAAATATCCAAAACCGATATATTGGTGAACCCTTTTTCAAGTAATGCATCCACTAGGTTACTGTCTCCGCCACCAACATCGATGATTGCTGCCGTCGATGGGAGATTTTGTTTCAATATATATTCCATCGAGGTTTTTGGATAATCCTGAAACCAGCTGACATCATTCGTTGCCTTGGTTTGAAATACATTTTCCCAGTGCGCCTTATCTCCCATGATCAAGTTATATTCTCAAAGTTAATTTAATTTTCAAATGATCACGTGCGGATAGTGAGTGTCTACGGAGTGCTGACATTGGAAAATCCTTCGTTGAGTGATCTTGACATGAATTTGCCGCGAGAAGTTCGGATTTCCCGCCTCAATTTTTGGTAACTTTCATTTTGTGTCGCAAGCATCTCTGAAACTCTAAAAAAAATAGTACCGCCAGCGCAGCCGACCAGTTCACGAAAGACAACGACTAAGTTATTTGAAACCTCCATTATCGAATGGGATGTAAGGCTTACAAAAGCAGCAATTTATTTCATTTGCGATACCTTGCATGTAGCAATTAGTATATTGACTCACACTGTAAATATAATTTCAATGTAATTATGCGAATAGGGTTTGTATCCGCAAACCAGACCGTAGAACAATCAGCATTTTTACTTATTGCGGACCTAAATTCGAGCAAATTTCTCCAGCCGAAGTACTTTCTTATTGATATATTGCCCTAATTAGTTGAAGCTTGTAATATCTAATCTTGTCATATCCGAACTCACATAATTTTTTTTCCTAAGTTTGCTAAGTGAAATGGTTTACTCTCATATTAGCGCTTTATGTCGCACTACTTTCCTGCCTTCCTTGCGCAGATACCGAAACTGCCATTAACCATGATCACAAAATAGGCGCAACGCATAATCATGCTGATGACCGTACGGCAGATCTGTGCTCACCGTTTTGCATCTGTAACTGCTGCGGCGTGCAAGTTCTAACGATCGTTCCTATTATAGCTTTCGAATTCCCATTAAATTATCAAGCTATTCCACAGCAACAGCAACCTAAATATTATTCTGTATTTGCTTCCAGCTTCTACGGAAGCATATGGCAACCGCCCCAAATATCCTGATGAAGCTCCGGTAACGCCGGAGTGAGTTTTCGCGTACAAAATTCGCTCATGGCAACTTCGTCCCATTGTCTCACTCATCAGGCTGTAAATGTTAGATAAAATCATTCATTTCAGTATCAATAATAAATTTATTATTGGTCTGTTTACCATTGCTTTAATTGCCGTTGGAGTCTATTCAACCACAACACTTCCAATGGATGCCCTGCCCGACATCACAAATAATCAGGTGCAGGTCATTACCACTTCACCAAAACTTGCAACACAGGAAGTCGAGCAGTTCATTACATATCCGATCGAACAATCCGTAAAATCCGTTCCCGGTGTTATTGAGCTGCGTTCGATCAGTCGCTTCGGATTGAGCGTTATCACAGTTGTTTTCGAAGAAGATATCGATATCTATTGGGCTCGTGCGCAGATTACCGAACGCATCAAGGAAGCTGAGGAAATTATTCCCGAAAATGCAGGCAGACCGGTACTTGCCCCAGTCAGCACCGGGCTGGGAGAAATCTACCAATATGTCGTATTTCCGAAAAAGGGCTACGAATCGAAATATGATGCTACAGAATTGCGCACTATACAAGACTGGATCATAAAACCCCAGCTTATCGGAACTAAAGGTGTTGCTGAAGTAAATACCCTTGGTGGCTACCTAAAACAATATGAAATTGCCGTACAGCCCGAAAAGCTGAAAAGCATGAACACGACGATTACTGAGATTTTTGATGCCCTCCGAAGTAATAACGAAAATACCGGAGGCGCTTATATCGACAAAAAACCCTACGCTTACTTCATCAGGGGAATTGGAATGGTAAACAGCCTTGATGATATTCGAAAAATAGTTGTCAAAAATCACAACGGAATTCCAATTCTTATCCGAGATGTTGCCGAAGTGCGCATCGGCAGCAGCATCCGATACGGCGCGGTGACGAAAGACGGCCAGGGTGAAGAAGTTTCAGGGATGGTGATGATGCTTAAAGGCGCAAACAGTGGCGAAGTTGTGCGGCTTGTGAAGGAACGGATGGAGCAGATTAAAAAATCACTTCCTGAAGGAGTGTCTGTCGAGCCTTTTCTGGATCGCACGGTATTAGTCGATAAAGCCGTTCGGACTGTCCAAACAAATCTGATAGAAGGCGCGCTGATTGTGGTTTTCATTCTCGTTCTGCTCCTCGGGAACTGGCGCGCCGGACTTGTAGTTGCCTCGGTCATTCCGCTTGCATTGCTTTTCGCAATTTCGATGATGCGGATTTTCGGGATAAGCGGCAATCTGATGAGCCTCGGCGCCATCGATTTCGGCCTGATTGTGGATGGAGCCGTCATTATCGTCGAAGCGATCATCCACAGGCTTCAGGTTCGGAAAAAGATGTCGCTCACGACGCAGCAAATGAATGATGAAGTCTATCAGGCTTCATCAAAAATAAGAAGCAGCGCAGCTTTTGGCGAGCTGATCATCCTGATTGTTTACCTGCCAATTTTAGCACTGACGGGAATTGAAGGCAAAATGTTTTCTCCGATGGCGCAGACAGTGGCATTTGCGATACTTGGCGCGTTCATATTATCGCTGACGTATGTTCCTATGATGTCCGCACTTGTGTTAAAGAAAGAAACTGGGCATAAACAGAATTTAAGTGACAAGATCATAAATAAAGCATATCAGTTCTATGCACCGTTGCTTGAGGCATCTTTGCGAATAAAAGGCATAATCATTTCGGTGGCAGTGGCACTATTTGCTTTGACGCTGATATTGTTCAATTCGCTCGGCGGCGAGTTCATCCCGACTCTCGACGAAGGTGATGTTGCGACCCATTTAATCATTGCTTCTGGGAGCTCACTTTCACAGGAAATTGAGGCAACAACTAAAGCCGAAAAGATTTTAAAAGCACGATTTCCGGAAATAAAAATGATTGTCACCAAGATCGGCTCGGCTGAAATTCCTACCGATCCAATGCCTGTGGAAGCGGGCGACATGATTATTGTACTTAAAGATCGTGATGAATGGTCATCCGCCGGTTCAAAGGACGAACTGATGGAAAAAATGGAGAAAGCGCTTGCCGACATTCCCGGTGCGACGACCGAATTTTCGCAACCAATCCAGATGCGGTTCAATGAATTGATGACCGGCGTGCGAAGCGATGTAGCTGTTAAGATCTTTGGGGATGATCTCGACCTGCTCGTAAGCAAAGGTGACGAGGTTTTACAGATTATCAGTTCTGTGGATGGCGTTGCCGATGCGAAAGCCGAACGGGTGGCCGGCCTGCCTCAGATCACCGTTCGGTACAACAAGGACAAACTTGCCCTCTATGGGTTAAACATTGGCGATTTGAACAGGGTGATCAGTATGGGCTTTGCAGGTGAAACAGCAGGATCGGTCTATGAAGGCGAAAAACGCTTTGATCTTGTCGTCAGACTGGATGAACGTAGCCGCGGCGATATCACGAATCTTAAATCATTGTTTGTAACCTTACCCTCGGGCAACCAAATTCCTTTGGAGCAGGTCGCAGATGTTGCTTATGAAGATGGACCGATGCAGATTTCCCGTGAGGAAGGCAAAAGGCGCATCGTTGTTGGTTTTAATGTACGAGGACGCGACGTGGAAAGTGTCGTGGAAGAAATCCAGCAATTGCTGGATCAAAAACTAAAATTGCCCGATGGTTATTACACCACATACGGCGGTCAGTTTCAAAATCTCGTCGATGCAAATAGGCGGCTTGCGATCGCAGTTCCGGTTGCATTGCTGCTGATTCTCATGCTGCTGTATTTCACATTTAAATCGATCCGACAATCACTGTTAATCTTTACCGCCATCCCGCTGTCTGCAATTGGAGGCGTATTGGCATTATGGTTACGGGGGATGCCATTCAGCATTTCGGCAGGCATTGGATTTATTGCGCTGTTTGGTGTTGCAGTATTAAACGGAATTGTATTGATCGGTTATTTCAACCAATTAAAATCTGAAGGAATGGAAAATATCGTGGATCGGATCCGCACCGGAACGAAAGTACGTCTGCGTCCTGTGATCCTGACCGCTGCTGTTGCCTCATTAGGGTTTTTACCAATGGCTTTAAGCACAAGTGAAGGAGCAGAAGTTCAAAAACCATTGGCAACTGTTGTTATCGGAGGATTGATTACGGCAACGTTGCTAACACTGATCGTAATTCCAATTCTATACTATTATTCCGAAGCCGGATTCAAAAAGAAGTTCAATAACGTCAAGTCAATGGTCTTGATACTTGGGTTTATATTGGCTTCCAATAGCGTAAACGCTCAGGATAAAACCGCCTTAACTCTCGTGGAAGCAGAACAAATGGCCTTAAAGAACAATCAGGCGATCCGCGCTGCCGATCTCGACATGAAAATGCAGAATCAACTGATCAGATCGGCGTTTGATATCCCCAAAACAGAGTTTTCGGGGACTTTCGGACAAATCAATTCCAACGCACAGGATAAAAATCTGAGCGTTTCACAAAGCCTTAATCCTTTCCGGATTGGAGCAACAAGAAATTTACTGCGTGAGAAAAGCGATGCAAGTAAACTCAGGGCCGAATCGGCAAAGCAGGAGATCCTTTTCAGCATTCGTCAGGCTTGGAACGATATACTTTACTATTCGTCGCAGAATAAATTGATGCAGGAACAAGGAAAAGTTCTCGAACGTTTTTCAAAAGCTGCAGACGTAAAATTCAGAGTCGGTGAAACCAATTCATTGGAAAAAAACATTGCCTCGGCAAAACAGCAGGAATTCCTCCAGCGGATTAAGCAGAATGAATCAAGGATCAGGATCGAGAAATCGCGTTTGCGGCTTCTTTTAAACCTAACCGATGATTTTATAATACTGGATACACTTTTTGTCCCGATGCCTTTTGCAAATGCCGATACAGCCTTAATCATGCAAAATGCCGATGTCAGGCTTGCCGCAAAACAAGTTGACATTGCCGAAGCGAATCACAGGGTCGAGCGTTCAGCATTGTTTCCCGATTTGTCCGCAGGCTATTTCGTTCAATCGATTACAGGAACGCAGGACATCAATGGTTCACCGCGATATTTCGACAATTCACTACAGTTTCAGGGATTCAGTGTGGGTGTCGCGTTGCCAATCTTCGCCGGAAGTACGATTGCCAAATCGCGTGCTGCACAGATTAATATGGAAAGAGAACGACAAAATGCGGAATATGTGCTGGCACACGTGAAAAATCGCATGACAGAACAGACCGATCAGTTGACAACTGCGTTATCGCTGATCGAATATTATCGTGAAACTGCTGAGCCAAACGCACAAAAGATAATTACCAATGCCACCAAAGCTTACCAAAATGGCGACATTTCCTATGTGGAGTACGTTCAGGGAGTCGAGACAGCAATGGGCATTTTACTAAACTATTCGGAGGCCGTCCGCAATTACAATCAAACCGTTATAAACATCCGTTACATTATCAACCAATAATTAAAATGAAAAAAATCATCATAGCCGGTATCGTCGGCGCAATTTTATTCATTGCTGCAATATTCTACATAACACACGACGAAAATGAAGCTGTTGCAAAAAAGAGTGAAATCGAAGCACACAAAAAGCAAGAAGAAAGTACGTCGCCGTTCAAGGAAGTCGAACTTAATGAAGCACAATTCATAGCTTCCGAAATCAAATTAGGATCTTTTACGCCGAAAAACCTTAGCGAAGTCGTCAATGCGAATGGTTATACAAAACTCCCACCGCAAAACCAGGCAGAAGTTTCAGTTTATGTTTCGGGTATCGTAAAAACAATAAACATCATCGAAGGACAGTCTGTAAAAAAAGGCCAGGTCGTCGCAACAATTGAAAGTCCTGAGTTTACAAGGCTTCAGGAAGAATATCTGACTTCAAAAAGCAACCTCGAATTCCTGAAGCTCGAATATGAGAGGCAACACATCCTGAGCGAAGAAGGTGTCAATTCACAGAAGGTCTTTCAAAAAACGAAGGCTGAATATGACGTTGAAAAAGCGCGATACAATTCTTTACTCCGTCAGCTAAATACGATGAATATCAATCCGAACAGGGGAACAGTGTCGGCAGTTCCGGTAGTGGCACCTA
Organism: uncultured bacterium; assembly: GCA_965365415.1. GTDB lineage: Bacteria > Bacteroidota > Bacteroidia > Flavobacteriales > Flavobacteriaceae > Flavobacterium. The sequence goes on from CBDUBP010000066.1 coordinate 10,366, forward strand.
TTTCGGGATTTATTACAGAAGTCAATATAAAAATAGGCAGCAATGTACAAGCCGGGACGCCCCTGACGACTATTGTTGACAATTCAAAGCTTCACGTCGATTTACTTGTGTACGAGAAGGATCTTCAAAAAGTGAAAACGGGGCAGAAAGTGCGTTTTGTTCTCACGAATCAGAATAATTCAGAAATCGTCGGCACAATCTTCAGCATCGGAAAAGCTTTCGAAAATGAAACAAAATCTGTTGCTGTACACGCTGACATTAGCAATGAAAATCAACAGTTAATTTCAGGTATGTATGTCAATGCGCTTATCGATGTGGGTTCAAACATTGTCAATGCGCTTCCGATTGATGCCGTGGTCAGGGCTGAAGGTCGGGAGTTTATTTTTGTTTTGGAAGGCATTCACGAGAAAGTGCCTGCAAGCCAAGAACACGATCACGAACACGAGGAAGGTGAATCACACGATCACGATGAAAAGCCATCGACCGAAAAAGTAAAATCTTACCATTTCCAAAGAATAGAAGTCAAGACAGGAACATCGCAGTTGGGGTATGTAC
>CBDUBP010000067.1:0-10753 GCA_965365415.1 uncultured bacterium
CAGCTTTAATTAATGTTGTTTTATATGCCATATTGAACCTGTCGCCCAGAGGCATGTCTGTTTCATGAATGCATTCAGAATTTTTATCCACGGAAACCGATTCACCTGTCAGGGACGATTCATCGATCTTAACCCCATGTGCCTCAAACAGCCGGATGTCGGCTGGCACTACGTTTCCGGCTTCAATCATCACCACATCGCCCGGGACCAGCTGCTCACCAGGAATAATTTGAACTTTGTTTTCACGGCGGACCGTTGCCTGCAGCGCAGCCATTTTTTTAAGGGCTTGGACAGCTTTTTCTGCGCGGTATTCCTGGACAAAACCTAAAATGGCGTTTAATATAACAATGATGAGAATAACAACAGTATCGGTAATATCACCAATGAATCCCGAAATGATTGCCGCAGCAAGAAGAATCAATATCATAAAATCGGCAAACTGGTGAAGGAACATACGCCAGACGGACTTCCCGCGCTGTTCGATAATCTGATTAGGTCCATACTCACGTTGCTTTTGCCCAACCGCATACAATGATAATCCCTCGGGAGCGGAGCCGATTACGGTAAATACCTCCGCAATATGCATGTTATGCCAATTCATTTACTGTTAATTAAGAATATCAGGCATCGATTCATGGTTATCAAATATTAGATTAATCCGATCATATCAACATGACAGGAATCAGCCATTCCATTGATTAATCTCATTACCGAATGAAACTGTTCGCAATAGCTTTACCTGATAAAATAATAACACTATGAAACCGACTTTCGTTTTTATAATTTGGATTATGTGCACCATATCATCTGATGCACAAACCAATAGGCAGGGCTGGGGAAGAAATTCAAACTATAACCGTTTGTATGATCCCGCGACAGAAATGGAAATAAAAGGTGAAATACATACTGTCGAGCGTGTTGCTCCCCTCGATGGCATGAGTGCCGGCATCCATTTGCTGGTCAACGAAGGGAATGAAACCATTTCAGTGCATCTCGGCCCGGAATGGTATTTTGATAAGCTGGATGTGGAATTCAAACCTGGCGAGATGGTCATAATCAAAGGTTCCAAAATAATGATGAACAACAGGGAAGTAATTATTGCGCGGCAAATAGTCCGGGGCGATCAGGTTTTGAAGCTGAGGGACCGGAACGGTGTGCCAAAATGGTCGGGTAGACGGCCCAGATAGGCAAATTACTTCTTCCACGGGCAATCAAGCGGTCTCTGCCTGGCTGATCAAGTCAGTCAAGGCTTGGGCAAAGCACAGATAAAGTGAGATGGTACTTATTGAAGATCAAAAACACCTCCAAAAAGAAGTCGCATCAGTGAAGAATTTTGCGAATTTACCACACGAATAATAAAGCCCGCGAATGCCTGTCGTTTTCGGGTTTATTCTTTCCGTATATTGATTTTCAATTGTTTCCTTTTATCACATTTTAAAAAATTAACGTTCCCGTAATTTGGTTTTAATTTTTTTTGATGATATTTATCTGACAAAAGATGCCTCATGATCAACCACTACGAAAATAGGGATCCATATCGTGTCAAACTGATTGCTGTTGGTATCGTATTTATTTTGGTGATGATTCTTTTGATCATCCTCGCGTGGACACTACTTAAATAATTCTTTGGCGGGCAATAGCCGATAAATAAATATTTCACTTTGTAAATCAAGCGGATTTATTTCTATTTTTGTTTAATCATTTCTAAACAAAAGATGAACAATATTAAAACGCGGTTTACGATAAAAGACCTTGAAAACCTTTCCGGCATCAAAGCACATACGATCCGAATCTGGGAAAAACGATATGATGTCCTTTCGCCAATGCGGACCGATACAAACATCCGCTATTACGACATCGAAAGCCTGCAAAAGCTGCTTAACATCACGCTTCTGCACAAACACGGCTATAAGATCTCGAAGATTTCCAAATTCTCCGACGAAAAGATACCCGGAATCGTCAGGGAAATAATCTCGAGGAAAAGCGCCAAACACCATGCGATCAACGCGTTCAAAATGGCCATGATGAACTTCGATCAAACGTTGTTTTTCAATACCTACAATACCTTGCTCGCCGAAAAATCGTTTCGAGAAATTTTTTACGAAGTTGTAATTCCGCTACTGGAAGAAGTCGGCTTGCTGTGGCAAACAGGCACAATAACACTTGCGCATGAACATTTCATCACGAACCTCATCACGCAAAAACTCCTGCTGAACCTCGAGAAAGTGCAATCGGTAACTCCTGCGCGGACAGACCGGATTTTCGTCTTGTTCCTTCCAATGAACGAACTGCATGAACTCGGCTTGATGTACATTAATTATGAACTTTCACTCAACGGCTACAAAACGATCTATCTCGGCGAGAGTGTTCCCGTAGAAAATCTTGCGGATGTCACGAAGTTCTTCGACAATATTACATACGTGTCATACTTTACCGTAAAACCGATGCGCGATGAAGTCGATTCCTATTTGGAAAAAATCCACGAACAGATCATTCAATCAGGATCAGACCTGTGGGTTTTGGGACGAATGCTTGAAGACGTCAACCGTGCCGAACTCCCGGATTCAATCAAAGTGTTCACGTCAATACAGGATTTGGTTAAAAATATTTAATTTGTTTAATAAAATCATATATTTGTTGAACAAACTATGAAACGAAAGATATACATCATCGGAGCGGGTTTCTCCTCATTGTCGGCTGCATGTTATCTTGCAAAAGATGGACATGACGTAACTATCTTTGAAAAGAACACTGCTGTCGGCGGTCGCGCCCGCCAATTGCTGAAAGACGGGTTTACATTCGACATCGGTCCGACCTGGTATTGGATGCCCGATGTATTTGAAAGGTTTTTCGCCGATTTGGGTGTAGAAGTGTCGGATTATTATGAACTTGAAAAACTTGTGCCTGCTTATAAAGTTTACTTCGGACCTGACGACGATGTAATAATTTCCGATAAGATTTCCAAGATTATCAGCACCTTCGAGCAAATCGAACCAGGTGCCGGCGAAAAACTGCGGGACTTTCTCGCAGTCGCTAAATCCAACTACGACATTGCAATCAAAGAGCTGGTCTACCGTCCCGGAATTTCACCTTTTGAATTGGTTACGAAAGACACGATCCAGAATCTGGGGCAGTTCTTTGGCACGATCAGCGAAGAGGTCCGCACTTTGTTCAGCGACTTGCGCTTGATCCGCATCCTTGAATTCCCCGTCCTTTTTTTAGGTGCCAAACCTTCTAAGACGCCATCGTTCTACAGTTTTATGAATTACGCCGATTTTGGCCTGGGAACATGGTATCCCAAGGGCGGAATGTATAGCGTAGTTCAAGGTATCCAACGCCTGGCGAATGAACTTGGCGTAAAGATCGAAACGAATTCAAGTGTCGATAAAATCCTTACAAACGGCCGAAAGGCGGTCGGACTGAAGATTAATGGGGAAGATTTATTTGCCGATACGATCATCAGTGGCGCCGATTACCATCATTCCGAAACACTGCTTGATGAAAATCTGCGATCGTACAAGGAATCTTTTTGGGAGTCGAAGACTTTTGCACCGTCATCACTGCTTTTTTATGTTGGATTTGATAGAAAGATCGAGAACGTCGAACATCACACTTTGTTTTTCGATGCTGATTTTGACCAGCATGCCAAAGACATCTACGATTCACCCCGGTGGCCGGATGAGCCTCTATTCTACGCAAGTTTTCCATCCAAAACCGATTCGGCTGCGGCACCCGAAGGTAAAGAAGCCGGGATTTTCCTTATTCCGCTTGCTCCCGGTCTGCCTGATGATGAATCAACACGTGAAAGTTATTTTTGGAAGATCATCGACAGAATGGAAAAGCTTACAAAGCAAAATCTTCGTAAAAGTGTTCTTTTCAAGGAATCATTTTGCGTCAAGGATTTCATTTCTGAATACAACAGTTATAAAGGTAACGCCTACGGATTGGCAAACACGCTTTTCCAAACCGCATTCCTGCGCCCAAAATTAAAAAGCCGCAAGGTGGAAAATCTGTATTTCACGGGCCAATTGACAGTTCCCGGTCCGGGTGTGCCGCCGGCCCTGATTTCCGGAAAATTAGTAGCCGGTTTAATTACAAAAAACAAAGATCATGAAATCACTGTTCGATAAAATTTCAGGCGACTGCGCGCGCAATGTCACAAGCTCCTACTCTACGTCCTTTTCTACCGCCGTAAAAATGCTCGCGCCATCGATCAGGCAGGACATTTATAATATTTATGGCTTTGTACGGCTTGCGGATGAGATCGTCGACAGCTTTCACGATTATGACAAAGAAAATTTGTTTTCGCGATTTGAACAGGACGTCGACCTGGCTTTTGCGAATAAGATCAGCATCAACCCGATCCTGAATGCTTTTCAGCATACAGCGTACAAGCATTCGATTCCGCGCGAACTCGTCAATTCATTTTTAAAAAGCATGCGGACGGATTTAAACAAATCAATTTACGACCGTGCTGAATACGATGAATACATTTATGGTTCCGCTGATGTCGTCGGACTGATGTGCCTCAAGGTGTTTGTCAAAGGCGATGACAAGAGGTATGATGCTTTAAAATCTGCTGCCATGCGGCTTGGATCGGGCTTCCAGAAAGTAAACTTCCTTCGCGATTTAAAGGATGATAACGAACTTTTAAACAGGAATTATTTTCCGAACACAAACATCGGCCAACTGGATGAACGGTCAAAGCTTGAGATCATTTCGGAGATCGAAGATGATTTCCGATTAGGATTCGACGGGATTTTGCATCTGCCGATCGAAGCAAAATTCGGCGTTTACACAGCATACATTTATTATAGGAAACTGCTCAGCAAATTAAAAGCAACACCGAGCCGCGAAATTCGGAATAGACGTATCCGCGTGCCGAACTACCAGAAATATGGACTTTTCGCAAAATGTTATCTCAATTACAAAATGAATTTACTTTGATCATCTGGCTGCACATATTGGTTTTCCTGCTGACATTCTGCATCATGGAATTCATGGCCTGGTTTAGCCATAAATACATCATGCACGGGTTTCTTTGGAAACTTCACGCAGACCATCATAAAAAAGATCACGATTCATGGTTTGAACGCAATGACGCCTTCTTCATTTTTTATGCTGTCATCAGCATCGGATTCTTTTTATTGTGGCAGAACAACATCCTTCAAATTGGACTTGCCATCGGTCTCGGCATTTTTGCGTATGGCGTGGCCTATTTCATTGTCCACGACATTTTCATCCATCAGCGGTTTAAAATGTTCCGCAACGCCAATAATTGGTACGCCCGCGCTGTTCGTCGGGCGCATAAGATGCACCATAAGCACCTCGATAAGAAAGATGGGGAATGTTTCGGAATGCTGATCGTTCCGTGGAAATATTTCAGGCACGAAAAACAAAAAAGCACCCCGAAGGATGCTTTGAATCGAAGTTCATTTTAATGATTTTCCGAAGATATCCTGCAGCGGCTCAAGCTGGTCCATGTTGACTTTCGATTTATCGAGCATGGTCATCAGGTTCATGATGTGCGTCGGATTCATATCGTTGCCTAAAATCCTCACGACTGCGAAGCCCATATCATTTTTATTGGCATAAAGCACAAATTCATCGATGTTGTCTTCGTCGCCGACAAAACTCACGGTTGCGGTTTCTTTTCCTTTTCCGACTTTCATGAGCTGCTGATATTTCTCGTCTTTCAGGATTTCGGCAACCTCTGCACGCTCGGTTTCAAATTTGGATTTGTTGTTCTCGTCAAGCTTAAAAGCGATGATATTCATTTTATCGAATGCCTCCAGCGCTTCCTTTTGCTCGACTGAAAGTTCTTCTTCTTTGACATTTAAGATTGTCGGCGAAATGTCAAGAGCAATGAAATCCTTGTCTTCGGTCCGCTGTACGAAATATTTCTGGAGCGTCGGTTCGGTTTTGCATCCGATCAATGCCAGGCACAGGGCAAGCGTGAGTACAATCGATTTTTTCATGATTACTTCTTTTTGCCTTTGGCGTTATCGAGATAATTGCCACCCGGAAGATTCATTTTTTCTGTCAGTGCCGAAATCTCATTAAGATCGAAATTTCCCGTTAGTGACATCAGAACGGTTTCATTTCCTTTTCCTGATCCTTCGATGAACATCAAAAGTTCGCGCACTATCGTTTCACTTGGTCCCGATTTCACCATGATCTTGATGTTTTGGCCTTTGTCGTTCACACGCATCAATTCTTCCAAACCGGACGATTTGATATACTTTTCTGCAGTCGATTTCATATCGGCAGTAACCCGTGTACTTGTTGTGGTGAAAACTTTAAGGTTGTCGAGCTTCTTGATAAGGTCAAGATATTGCTGCGATTCCTTGTTCTTGACATTGCCCATCATCTGGAACATCTTTTTGTTTACGATCACCGAAGTGACGTCGTCTTGGCCATCGTATTTATCGAACGCAGCCTGTCCGAAGAACAACGCGGGCATCAGCATTAAAACGGTGAAGATTAATTTTTTCATGATAATTGAGATTAATTTTTAAAGATTAGGCTTTTGGAATTTTCGTATTCCTGGATATAACTCACACTTTCCACTCCTTTATTCACATTTCCCGACAAAAGTGAGAGTGCTTTTTGGGTTTCCCTGAAAGCGACTTCGGGATTGTCATAGGTTCCGAGGTCCTCCGGTTGGTTCCGGTTCCAGACCAGCGCAACGCCGAGCAAAATCACTGCGGATGCTGCAATCGAGATCCATCCTGCATAATGCTTTTTGGATTTTAATGGAATCGACTGTGTGAATTCCTCAGTTTTGGCGAATGTGAAATAGTTGAAGATCGGGCGATACTGCTCAAGATGCTGCGCAACATCCGACGAGGAAAAATAGGTCCGAAGATCGTTTTCCTCCGCAATTGTCGTTTCTCCCTGAAAGTATTTTTCTAGTAGCAATTCTATTTTATGCAATTCCATAGCTGTGTGTTTTTGTAAGATATTCTCTTATTGTTCTCCGTGCCCTTGACAATGCGACCCGGACGGCGGTTTCATTCATGTCGAGGATCTTTGCGATTTCCTCATATTCATACTGTTCGATGTCGCGCATCTGTACGATCAGCCTTTGCTGTTCGGGCAATTGATTGATTACTTTCTCTGCCCATTTCCAGGTATCGCTGTCCTCCATCTTTTGCTGGAGGCCAGCTTCCCGGTCGGTAAAATTATTGTGGACGATCTTGAGGTTGGAGGCACGCTTCGATTTCAACTGGTCCAGACAATAATTCTTTGTCATTGTCATGGCCAGCGCCTCGACGCTTTTGTATTCGCCTAAAACTTCATTCCTGCTCCATAATTTTACCAAAACCTCCTGAGTCGCATCTTCGGCTTCCTCGGTACTTACGAGAAGTCTTTTTGAAAGCCTGAAAAGCTTGTCTTTAAAAGGAGAGATTAAACGGATGAACTCAGATTGGTTCATGTGATTGATTGTTGATTGATGATTTCGGGTTCAAGACGATGCCTATTTCTTTTTGTTACAATAAATTTTTCGATATAGTAAATTGGATAAATTTACGTTCTGAAATAAAAATCTGCATGAAACGCATTGCCTCCATATTTATCGCATTGTCATTGACATTCCTGACATTCATCAGTTGCGAAGATAACGATGACAATCATGTTCCGGCGTCGCTTAAGGTACGGGATTTTATCTGGAAAGGACTGAATCTCTATTATTTATGGCAGCAGGATGTTCCGGATCTGGCTGATGACCGCTTCAATAACCAGGACGAACTGAATAATTTTCTTCAGGATTATTCCGAACCCGAAGCATTGTTCAGTCATTTGCGCGTGAGTCCTACGATCGACCGCTTTAGTGTCATGTACAGCGATTACCGCGTTTTGGAAGGCGTATTGACGGGAACTACGAAAAACAACGGTGTCGACTTCGAACTGAGGTTCATCGAAGGAAGCAACACCGATATCTTCGGTTGGGTGCGATATATCCTGCCCAATTCAGACGCATCGACCAAAGACATCCATCGCGGCGACATTTTCTATGCGGTCAATGGAACACCGCTTAACATCAATAATTACCGCGATCTTCTTTCGAATGAAACGTACATCTTGAATCTCGGCACTTACAACAATGACGGAACCATCACTCCAAATGGCGAAAGCGTCGAACTGACAAAAACGGTGTATTCCGAAAATCCCGTTTACATGGCGTCGGTCATCAACCAGGGCGCACATAAGATTGGATATCTAGTCTATAACGGATTCTATCAATCATATGAACCACAGCTCAATGCGGCATTTGCGCAATTCCAGTCGGCCGGAATCACCGATCTTGTCCTCGACCTTCGCTACAATTCCGGAGGATCGATCGACACCGCCACGCGACTGGCGAGCATGATCACAGGTCAATTTACCAATCAGCTGTTCGCCAAAGAAGAATGGAATGATAAAGTCCAGGCGTACTATGAAGATAATTTCCCGCAGCAGCTTACCGACAATTTTACGTCTGCGATCGGAAACGGCAATTCAATCAGCCATCTTAACCTTTCGCGGGTTTTCGTACTGACGACCAAAAGCACCGCCTCCGCGAGTGAACTTGTGATCAATGGGCTTGCGCCTTATATCGATGTGATCCAGATCGGAGATCTTACTACCGGAAAAAATGTCGGTTCGATCACACTATATGATTCTCCCGACTTTACTTCAGAGGACCGGAATCCCGACCACAAATATGCGATGCAGCCCATCGTTCTTCGAATCGTCAACAAGGATGGATTTGGTGACTATTTGAATGGACTTGCCCCTGATTACCCGTTGCTGGAAGATTTTTCGAATCTCGGCCAGCTCGGCGATATCACAGAACCGCTTCTTTCAACTGTAATCGGGCAGATTAGCGGAAGCGGTCGAATGATGCGCCAAAGCCCGTCAGTCAGGCCGAAGCACTTTAAAGATGTAAAGTCGATAAATGGTTTGCAGGATCAGATGTACCGAAGCGCGCCGGTTAACCTGCCCTATTCATTGAAATAAATTCCGTTTGGCCCAAGCCCCGCAGGAATTTCATCGATAAAAGTTCCTTCAGTAGAATAGACATATACCTTGCCATCAGAACTGAAATCTTCGGTGGCTTCGGCGATGTAAACACGGCCGCCATTCACAGCAAATCCATACCCGATATAATCGGATTCCGATTGCGTATCAAAGAGTGGAACATCCTGAACAAAAAATTCATTTAATTCCATTTTGTAAACTTTACCCGCAACATTAAAATACGCATAATCACCTTCGATGTCGAGATTGAAAGCATTCTGCATGGTTGATGGAAACACCAATCCGGTCGTATTGAGATTGCCGCCGGAAATGTCAATCACATAAAGTTTGCTGTCCATGCCAAATCCATTGCACAACGCATAAAGTTTTGATCCTACGATTTCCATTGAGTTTGGAGCGATTCCGAGTTCAATCGTGTCGACGATCTGCTTCGTTGCCGCATCGATCACCGTTATGCTGTCGCCCATGCTGAACGATCCGTTCGCGACATAGATCTTGCCGTCTTTCGCGACAATCCTCTCGGCATAATCATTTACCAAAATCGGGGTTTCAATTTCGTAGTTCGCCAGATTGATGACAGTCAGAAAATCATCCGAACCTGATTCCCAGCCGGCCGAATTGGTCACGTAAATCTTCCCGTCCAAAACGGTTCCATATCGCGGATGGTCGAATCCGGTCGAAATTGATGTGATGTACTCGAACGAATAGCGATCGACAACCGTGATCTTATTCGCAAAATTCGAAATGATGAATGCTTTATCATCAGAAAAAAACATAGACTGATCATATCCGCCAAGGCTTTGATCGGGATTTACAATATCAAAAATATCGTGTTGGATCGTTTGGAGATCATTGCTCACAAAAGTAACCGATCCGCCGGCGGCGTTGCCTTCATTGAGGATCAGCAGGCCATTGTCGAAACTTCCGAGCGGGGCTTCGCCATCGTTATTGCTGTCGCAAGAAAGCATCAGCATTGAAAGCGCAAGGATTGCAAAATTGTTCTTCATTATAAGTTTAGATTTAAGAATACATTGTAATTGATGCCGGGCATCGTCCGTCCGATAACCGTCTGATAATCTTCATTGAAAATGTTTGCTGCCTGAAATCCCAGTCGGATCCACTTGTTGAAAGCATACGTTGCCGAGAGATTCGCAACTGCGAAAGGATCGATATTGTATCGCGGATTGTTGTCGCTTCGTGAAAACATCTCGCCATTAAGTAGCAATTGCGCGACAAATGACAGATTCGATCTCGTATAGCCCACCGACGAAGTCACTTTGTGGAACGGCACATAAATGAGTTGCTTTCCTGTCTGAACATTTTCAGAGATCGTATACGCATAGATCGATGTAAATTCAAGTTTGTCTTTGCCGATGCTTGTTTGCCATGCGGCTGTTGATTCAATTCCGCGCGCATTAACCTTCCGTACATTTTCAGGATTCCATACAGACGAAGTTCCCGGAAGCCACTGGATCATATCGGAAATTGAAATTTGGTATGCCGTGATCGACATCTTATATTTCCCGATAATAACATCCACGCCGATCTCACCCTGCACGGATGTTTCGGGTTTTAGATCAGGATTTCCGCCTTCGGTCCAATAGAGATCATTGAAAGTCGGGATCCTGAAATTCTTTGAAAAATTACCTCTTAATTTCAGCCAGCTAAAACTTTGATATGTGATTCCGCCTGAAAACAAAAACGGACTTTCATACGCCGAAGTCAATTC
>CBDUBP010000068.1:0-10726 GCA_965365415.1 uncultured bacterium
CGCCCATGACTTCACAAAGTGCAGCCGCCGCCATCGCGGATGAAACGCCGATTTCTGCCTGGCATCCGCCCATCGCAGCCGATATGGTTGCGCCTTTTTTAAAGATGCTGCCAATTTCACCGGCGACCATTAAGAATTGCATGATTTCCTTTTCGCCCGCTTCATGGTTGTCTATCGTCAAATAGTACATCAGAACTGAAGGAATTACTCCTGCGCTGCCGTTTGTTGGTGCAGTCACCACGCGGCCAAGCGATGCATTGACCTCATTAACGGCCAGGGCAAAACAACTTACCCATTTGAGTATCTGGCGGAATTTAACCTCCGTTTTACGAATTGTCCCAAGCCATTCCTGCGGCGTATTGTATTGCGCGTTTCCGATAAGATTCTGATGCATGTCGAATGCACGCCGACGTACGTTTAGTCCGCCCGGGAGAATACCTTCGCTGTGGCAGCCGATATACATGCATTCGAGCATCGTATTCCAGATGCGCATCAGCTCATGATGGATATTTTCGTCGGTTCGCATCGACCGTTCATTATCAAAAACGATTTCTGAAATTTTTCGATTTTGATCAATCGTATATTGCAGAAGCTGGTCGGCGTTTTCGATGGGGTAGGGAAATGTATTCTTTACGACCTCTTTTGCTTTTGCATTGACGCGATCTTCGACAACGACGAATCCGCCGCCTATGGAATAATAGGTTGATTCGTACTCATTTTGCAAGGTGAACGCCGTGAACTTGATCCCATTAGCATGAAAGGGCAGGAAATTTTTGTTGAAAACGATATCGGTAAAAAATGAAAAGGGAATTGTTAGTTCATTCCCAAGGATGATTTCATTTTTTGCATTGATATTCTCAATTATACTCGAAATCTGCTCAATAGGTATCGTCTCCGGATCCTGGCCGCTCAATCCAAGCATTACTGCAAGATCGGTCGCATGACCTTTCCCGGTCAGTGAAAGTGATCCGTATAGATTTACCCGGACGCGGATTACAGATTCAAAAATGCCCGATGCCCTCAATTCATTGAGAAAGCGTTCAGCCGCACGCCACGGTCCCAAAGTGTGGGAACTCGATGGCCCGACGCCGATTTTCAACATATCAAATACCGAAATGGCTTCCTGCATTGTTTTCATCGCCGCAAAGATAACACTTCGGCCATTGAAAACCGAGGTTAACAATGGCCGAATACACTAATATTTAGAAGGTGCGTACTGCCCGGACTGAGTACGGTATCATATCCTTGTCGTACCACAAAACATTTACATTATTATTGAAAAATTGGCACCATGCAAAGTTTGCATCGTATTGTGATGAACTCCAATAGCGATCCATAGAGAAAGGAGCAAGGCCTGTGACATGCAGGTTTTGGTGCATCAAAGCAAGCTCATCCTTTGAGGGAAGATACCAGTCGCTTTTGCCATTCAGAACCAAATCATTACACACTTTCGCTGCAATGCTTGTTGCCGAACAGCTCGCAGCAATGATCTGCGTGTTCATTGCACCGGATCCCAGAGCGGTCGAAGTTCCATTTATTGCCTGTCCTTCGCAGCCCCACTTGAATTGGCCCTGGTTTGACGGCGCCGCTACAAGTCCGTGTTGTCCTGTGGCGTCAACGTAAAATACGATACCGCCTTCGTGTACCATTCCTAAGGTAATCGAACCGGCAGCCGTTGTCGCAAAGGACAATTGATTACCATACGCCGTTCCAGCACTGTTAGTCGCATACGACCTTACATAATATGTTGTTGACGCGATAAGACCTGTGATGGCAGACGTGAAACTTCCTGTTCCTGTTCCATTGACAGTTTTCTGATTTGCGGTTGTCGGATTTTGCGTTGTGCTCCATACGACGCCGCGCGCTGTTACGGGTGCGCCGCCGTCGGAAGAAATAGTACCTCCAGAAGATGCGCCCGTGGCTGTCACCGTAGAAACCGCAGCAGTCGTCAATGTCGGAATCGCAGCTGCTGCCAAAGTTGTGAATTCTAATTCTTCGCCGTATGACGTTCCTTCTTCGTTGGTTGCATAAGCACGCGCCCGATAGAGAGTCGATGCTTCGAGATCTGTGAGTGTGCTGACGAACATTCCAATGCCTGCACCATCAATTGTTTTGTTGTCGGCGATGGTCGGGTTTTCATCAGTACTCCAACACATTCCGCGCGCGAGGATCTCAAAACCGCCGTCGTCAATAATTTCAGATGAAAGAGTTGCCGAGGTGGCTGTAACTGCAGATGTACTCGACATCTCAAATTCGGCCTGTACAGGATCGGTATTACTGCTGTCGTCGCCTGAGCATGCAGCAAAAGTTGTAATTAGCGTTGCAAATGCTACAATGCTTGTCGATTTAAAGGTAATCTTCATTTGATTGGTTTATAGTTTCGCCAAATGTAATGTAAAAGACGATTGACATTTAAAAAATCGAATAATGTCATCTTGTCATACTTTTTACATGGGTTCTGACAAATTCCCGGGGGATTTCCACATGGCACAATGGTTGTCAAAACGGCGGCGAGTTTGAAAAAATCAAAGCTGAACCATAACTTAAAAAATATCAAACATGGGTAAAATAATTGGAATTGACTTGGGTACGACCAACTCCTGCGTGGCAGTGATGGAAGGCAGTGAGCCGGTGGTTGTGCCAAATGCCGAAGGTAAAAGAACAACGCCATCGGTAATCGCTTTCGTCGAAGGAGGCGAGATCAAAGTTGGCGATCCGGCCAAGAGACAAGCCGTCACCAATCCGTCAAAGACGATCGCATCTATCAAGCGCTTTATGGGAAATAAGTTTTCCGAAAGTAAGAAGGAAGCGGATCGCGTACCGTATAAAGTGGTAAAAGGCGACAACGACACGCCTCGCGTCGATATCGACGGAAGGCTGTATACCGCTCAGGAGTTGTCGGCAATGACACTTCAAAAAATGAAAAAAACGGCTGAAGATTACCTCGGCCAGACAGTTACCGAAGCGGTCATCACCGTTCCTGCATACTTTAACGATGCGCAACGCCAGGCAACGAAAGAAGCCGGTGAGATCGCCGGACTGAAAGTCATGAGGATCATCAACGAACCAACTGCGGCAGCGCTTGCGTACGGACTCGATAAAAAAGGGCAGGACCAAAAGATCGCGGTTTATGATCTTGGCGGTGGTACATTCGATATTTCGATACTTGAATTGGGTGACGGGGTTTTCGAGGTACTATCTACAAATGGTGATACACATCTTGGTGGAGACGATTTCGACCAGGAAATTATCGATTGGCTGGCTGATGAATTTAAAAATGAGGAAGGGGTTGACCTTCGTCAGGATGCAATGTCGCTGCAGCGTTTGAAAGAAGCGGCTGAAAAAGCTAAAATCGAACTTTCATCATCAAGCCAGACTGAAATTAACCTTCCGTACATTACGGCTACGGCTTCAGGTCCGAAACATCTTGTAAAAACATTGACACGCTCAAAATTCGAGCAGCTTACAGATTTGCTTGTACGCCGTTCAATGGAACCTGTCGCTAAAGCATTGAAGGACGCGGGGGTTTCAAAATCGGATATCGACGAGATCATTCTTGTTGGTGGATCGACCAGAATTCCGAAAATCCAGGAAGAAGTTGAAAAGTTCTTTGGCAAAAAACCGTCAAAAGGTGTGAATCCTGATGAAGTTGTTGCCATCGGTGCTGCAATTCAGGGAGGCGTTTTGTCCGGAGATGTAAAAGACGTACTTCTTCTGGACGTTACACCGCTATCGCTTGGTATCGAGACTATGGGTGGCGTACTGACGAAGCTTATCGAATCGAATACAACGATCCCGACCAAGAAATCGCAAGTGTTTTCAACTGCGGCCGACAATCAGCCAAGTGTTGAGATTCATGTACTTCAAGGCGAAAGGGCAATGGCTGCCGACAATAAAACAATCGGCCGATTCCACCTCGACGGCATCCCGCCGGCACCTCGCGGAGTTCCGCAGATCGAAGTTACATTCGACATCGATGCGAACGGTATCATCAAAGTTTCTGCTACCGACAAAGGAACTGGAAAATCACACGACATCCGGATCGAAGCATCTTCCGGTCTGACTCAGGAAGAAATTGAAAAGATGAAGCGCGATGCCGAAGCAAATGCTGATGCCGACAAGCAGGCGAAAGAACGAATCGACAAGCTTAACGAAGCCGATTCGATGATTTTCCAAACTGAAAAACAGTTGAAGGAATACGGCGACAAGCTTTCGGATGCCAATAAATCAGCACTCGAGTCGGCTTTGGAAGATCTGAAAAAGGCACATGAATCGA
This sequence comes from uncultured bacterium, assembly GCA_965365415.1. Classification (GTDB taxonomy): domain Bacteria; phylum Bacteroidota; class Bacteroidia; order Flavobacteriales; family Flavobacteriaceae; genus Flavobacterium. The sequence continues at coordinate 4,277 of CBDUBP010000068.1, forward strand.
AAGACATCGCGACGATCCAGCCCGCTCTCGATAAGATCAATGAAGCGTGGAAAAACGCGTCCGAGGATATGTACAAAGCGCAAGCTGATGCAGGCCAAGGTGGCGAGCAGCAAACGCAGCAGGAACCGCAGTCTGAAACATCCGGTGGCGACAACGTCCAGGATGTGGATTACGAGGAAGTTAAATAATAGTGTTAAATGGTACGAAAGACCCGGGGAATTCCTCGGGTTTTTTATTTGCGGAAAAGCCGGCCGATTTTACGAAAAGCGCGGCCGAAGAAAGTCTGCTTACGTTCAACTACGATAACGCCAAGGGTCACATAACCTTCTTTCATATAAATTTTAGGCGAAATATCCTGTCCCAAAATGTACTTCGTTTCTTCCATCCCGACCCAGCTGACAGTAAGCGTATCTCCGGGTAATGCTTTCAGCGTGACCTTTCCATCGAAATCAGTTTGGAAATATTGCGAATCGTCGTTAACCTGAATATTGGCGCCCGGTAAACCGCCTGTTGCATCCACTACCGTGATCGGGTAATCTTTTATGGCATTGTCGGTCGTATCCGGATCATTCAGTTCGATTCTTAAGTTCCGGTTTGAAGTCGAAATCGCGACAGTCTTCTTAAAATCATCCCTTTTAAATTCGATCCAATCACCGATGCGGGCTTCAATCATAAACTCACCAATAGAATTGCTTGTCGTTTTAAGTCCTGAATCTTTATTTACAATATCGACAGGTGTTGTAACGCGTTTTCCATTTTCCACAATGATGCCTTTGGCGAATGATTTTCCAACCGGAGTTTTCTCAGTTAGAGTAGTCGTTGCAAGCTGGTTCTGCGCAACTGCATTTGAAGTAAAACCCATCAATCCCAATACAGCGGAAGCGGCTATCTTCCATGACGTCGCCTTCTTTTTGGCGGAATGTTTTGACAATTGATCGATCCTGAATCTTCCGCATAGCTTCTGATCAGTTGAAAGGATTGCCGCTATCTCAGTATCCGATGCTTTTGTAAAATCGATCACAACTTTATTACAGGACATGCAATGACGGCCATTGCCTGAATAAGCCATCTCGTCCCATTTTTCAAGGCACGGGTTTGGAATTGATATTTTTACTTTCTCCTTCATCAATCAAATATAAAATTTTCTGAAATAAAAAACCCGAAATTTCTTTCGGGCCCGATTTTATATAATCTGTCTGACAGGAACTTAAAAACGATCTTCCATAAATGCCATTAATTTCGACTGGAAATCCAGCATCGTCACCGCATCCCAGTTGCCATGACCACCGGTAGCATATAAATAATGCTCATGATAAACCCCGAAATCTTCCAGTTTGTTCTTTAATCTGACCGATTGCGAAGCAGGAACCAACGGATCCTGCCCTCCGTAAAACATGATCGTCGGCGGAGATTGTGCCGACACATGCGTGCGGGGACTGACTTCAGCGTATAGATCCGGATTCTCGTTATAATCGACCGGACCGACTAAAGGATATAATGCAGTCGCATAAGCTGGATTCTGAGTGTACGAAGGATCGGTAAAGTCTGTTGGCCCAACTGCGCTTGCAACCGCTTTAACTTCGTGATCCGGGTCGAAATGATATGCGTAAAGCAGCGACAAATGTCCGCCTGCACTCGCTCCGATGAATGCATATTCGTTTGAGATATCGTAATCTTCAGATTTTAAATGCGCAATCACCGACTGGATATCCTCGATTTGCTTCGGATATCCCGGACTCGCCACAGTTGCCAGTCTGTAATCAATGTTTACGATCGCATGATCAGGAAACTGATTCTTTAATATCGGGATGAAATAATTCAAATCATTCCTCGAACCCGCAACCCATGAGCCGCCATGGACCAACACAAAAACTTTCGTATCGCTGCCTCGTCCTTCCGGCAGGTAAATGTCCAGTTTCTGCTCGGGATCCGCACCGTAAGAAACATTCAAATGGTCGACCGCTTCTAGAACCTCGGAAGTTGTTTCGTCATCTGATTTGCAACTCAAAAAGAGCAACATTGCGAATATTGATAAGGTGAACTTTTTCATGGAATTAATTGTTTCGTTATTCGGAAACCTTGATTTCGAACATTTTGTCCCAATTTTTCCCGGTTACAAATATGGTTTTTGTTTTCCGATTATAAGCGATTCCGTTCAGGACTTCCGCCTCCGGATTTTTAACCTGCTCGCGCAAACCCGCAAGATTCAGTATCCCTTCAACTGCGCCGGTTGCGGGATCGATCACGGCAACGGCATCGCGCTGCCAGATATTTCCCCAGAATTTTCCATTGATGTATTCCAATTCGTTGACGCTTTTGATCTTCCCCGATTGTGAGTAAACATTGATGTAATCGATCATCTTCAGGGTTTTTGGATCAACTTTCCAGATCTTTTCCGTGCCGTCCGACTGAAACAAATATTTTCCGTCATTCGTAAAACCCCAGCCTTCAACAGGTTTGTCGTAGGTAAACGTCTTTTTACGCTCGAAAGTATCGACATCGTAGACAAATCCGACACCTGATTTATAAGTCAGCTGGTACAAATTATTGTTCAGGATCGTAATCCCTTCACCGAAATACTGCTGGTCCAGATTGACCTGCTTATACACTTTGCCCGTAAGATAATCGTACTTTTTAACGAACGATGTACCGTGCTGGCCAGTGCTTTCGTACAAGGTGTCACGATAAAACTCCAATCCTTGTGTAAAAGATTTCGGATCGTGTGCAAACATGTTCACCAAAGTATATTTCAGCAGTTTCGGCTCGATGCTCGATACGACTTCAATGCGCTCGGAAACCTCGGCGGCTTCGCCTTCGAAATAGATTAGTGCCTTCAGGTTCTGGTATCCAAGCTTCACATCGGTAAGCGTGGCGGTTTTTTTTCCTGCTCCTTTCACGGAACCGACATTCGTGCCGTTGACATAATAAATGATGCTGTCGATCGCTTTCTTTTCTGGATTAACGATTTGAAGATCAACAATGTCAGAATTCCTATAATGTTCTTTGAGAACCGATCCATCAAATGAAAAGAGGTTTTCTTCAGAATTGGATTTTTTATCGCAGCCAAAAATTACGACGGCCAAAAAGCTGACAGCCAGTAGTTTACATTTTTTGATCATCATTAAAATTTAAATAGAATTTCATGTTCGGAGTTTTGCGAAAGTACAAAAAGAATGTATATTTGCAACGGCAAGTCCTACACGACCAGCTCCTGCAGAATCCTCCAGGATGGGAACATAGCAAAGGTATGTGGTTGTAGCGGTGCGATGTAGGTCGCTTGCCATTTTTTTCTTTTTTTAAGTCTTCCGATGGGAAGATTTTTTTATTTTTAGATGTTTTTTCAGGAGCATTTTCCCGCTTTCCGCTGTATCTTTTCCAAACCCAGTCGTTTGGTATTTCTATGGGCCACCTTTGAGGATTTATAAACCTCGAAGGTCTTTAAGACCTCAAAGGTTTGGAAAAGGATGCCGCTTCAATCGGGGCTAAATATTATAACTTGATTCATATTTCGTAACAAATTTAACCTACCATGAAAAAAATCCTATTCGCATTAATGTTCGTTTCCGCAGCGTCGTTTGCCCAAACCGACCTCAAGGAACAATTCAAAGCCTTCGAACAGGAATTTGAAACCTATCGAGACAATCCCGAAGTCTCATCGGAGAATTCAACCATCAAGCCCGCACCATGCGGACAATACACGTTAAAATACATGGTCACCGGCCAGGGCTTTGATGAAATTGTAACGACGCCGCCGCCACGCAGATTGTGCGCCGACCTCAATCGCTTCGATAAAAGCAAGAACCCGGACATTTCCGCCGACTGGACTTATGAGATCAAACCCGTCGGCAACCGCTATTATGTGATCCGTGCGGAGAAAAAAGGCGGCGTGCAGGAGTTTTACTATTACGAAAGAGCAGTTAAGAAGTAATTGATAATTGACAGTTGACAATTGATAATTAAAACACTACTCAATGGATCGAATCGAAATGAACGAAATTATCAATTGTCAATTATCACTTGTCAATTAAAATGAAAGTTGTCTTCATCACCGGCGCCTCCTCCGGAATCGGGAAATCCATCGGCGAATTCCTGCTGTCAAAAGGTTACACTGTTTACGGCACTAGCCGCAATCCCGACAAAATCCTCAACTCGCGTTTCCCATTGATCGCACTCGATGTCAGGAACACAGAAAGCATTAAGGAAGCGATTTCAAAAGTCATCGGGATTTCAGGACGCATCGACGTTCTTATCAATAATGCAGGCGTCGGGATCACCGGGCCGCTTGAAGAAATCCCATCGGAAGAAATCCTCAATAATTTTAATACAAACCTTTTCGGCCCGATTGAGGTGATGAAAGCGGTTTTGCCGCACATGCGCAAACAAAGATCAGGGCTGATCATCAACATCACATCGATCGCCGGTTATATGGGATTGCCTTACCGAAGCGTCTATTCGGCATCAAAAGGCGCGCTCGAGATCATTTCGGAAGCGGTACGGATGGAAGTTAAAAATTTCGGCATCGATATTACTACAATTGCGCCCGGAGATTTTGCGACCGATATTGCTTCGCGGCGGTATCATGCGCCGGCCGTGGTCAATTCGGCCTATGAAAAATCATACTCGGATATCCTTCGGACGATGGATTCACACGTCGCCTCCGGAAGCAATCCAAATGAAATCGCGGAGGCCGTCTACAAAATCATCAATACAGGTAATCCGGCAGTTCATTACAAAGTCGGTGCGTTCATGCAGAAATTTTCAATTGTATTGAAACGGATACTTCCGGATAAGGTTTATGAAAACATGCTGCGAAAGCATTATAAGTTGTAAATTTGCGCCATCAAAAAAAATACTGGTAAAAATTTACCGCAAAGTCACGAAGACACAAAGTTGATCCGACTTGTTTCCGACGTGGTAATAATAATAAAGTCCCTTTGAGCCTTCGCGCCTTAGCGGTTAAAAAATAAAATATGAAATTCTTCATCGACACAGCAAATCTAAACGAAATCAAAGCCGCGCAATCTCTCGGCGTTTTGGATGGTGTAACCACGAACCCATCGTTGATGGCCAAAGAAGGCATCACCGGAAAAAATAACATTCTTAAGCATTATGTCGACATCTGCAACATTGTCGAAGGCGACGTCAGCGCCGAAGTCAACGCAGTCGATTTCGACGGAATGGTCCGCGAAGGAGAAGAACTTGCCGATCTTCACGATCGGATCGTCGTAAAATTGCCGATGACCAAGGAAGGCATCATGGCGTGTAAATATTTCTCTGATAAAGGCGTTCGCACCAACGTAACCCTTGTATTTTCGCCAGGCCAGGCACTTCTTGCCGCAAAAGCAGGCGCATCATACGTTTCGCCATTTATCGGAAGGTTGGATGATAATTCAACCGACGGACTTGCGCTGATCGAGGAGATCCGCCAAATTTATGACAACTACGGCTTTGAGACGGAAATTCTGGCAGCTTCAGTTCGCCATACGATGCATATCGTCAATTGTGCAAAAATCGGAGCCGATGTAATGACCGGACCATTGTCGGCAATACTCGGTTTGCTCAAGCATCCGCTGACCGATATCGGGTTGGCCCAGTTCCTTGCGGATTTTCAGAAAGGGAATCAGTAATAATTAGTTTACGGTTTACAGTTTACAGCAGTAGGGGCCGCTGACCGAATCAAAGAAAGATTGATATCATGAAAAAAATGCTTCCATTATTTTTTATTTTCATCTTATCGGTCGGCTGCAGCTTTGGCGTCAACGAGATCGAGTACGATTCGACCTCGAAGACTGTTTCCGTAATCACCGAAGGATATCATCTGAAAAGTATCCTTGTTGAAGAATACATCGATGGTAAAATCAACAAGGACGTTTCTTCATCCATTGATTTTGAAGAACCCGTAAAAAGTGCGAGCCTCCTGGATCTTGAAGGCCACGGACAACTGTACGGAAAACCAATGCCTGAATTTCTCGAAAATAAGAATCTGCTCTATATCGTTGTCATCGAGCATGACGACCCGGAATCGCAGGAAATGCCGATCGATATGATATCATTCAGCGCTGCGCAGATAAAACCCGGAAAACAGATATTCGATTCGGAGAACAGGCCTTGAAGGTGATGTAGCTTCGCTCAGTTCGCCCTTTGGGCTCGGGTGGTTATTTGCTGATTTGAGGCCGAAGGTTTTCGCAGATTTTCCTCGAAATCCTTGTCAAACAGATTCGTAAAGGCGTTTTTAATGGTTCCGTCCTGATTCAGCACGATGGTCCGATGAATTTTGGTCAGCGCCCATTTTTGCCTGATCGTTTCAAAATCCGCGCAGCGCACTTCGACCACGCCCTCAAATTCGTGACGATCAAGCATACTCAGCCATTTTCCGTGATTGTCGTCAAGATTGACAGCCACATATTCGTAATCGGGATATTTAGCTTTGAATTCCAACGCCTTTTTATG
>CBDUBP010000069.1:0-10684 GCA_965365415.1 uncultured bacterium
AAAACGCGAAGTTACTCTATAAAATCAAAATGGAGAATACTTACGGCAACAAACAACCGTTCACGGAACAGTTGCCAAGCGCGCACCGCAGCCCGATGAAGGCGCAGGAAGTCGACGCACCGTTTCGCAACCTGAGCCCGGAACTTAAAAATCCGTTCATCATTCCTGGAATCAGGAACGTTAAGATCGAATCGCAGCTTAATCCGAATTATAGTTTTGACAATTTCCTTGAAGGTGATTCAAACCGACTTGCACGTTCTGCCGGCATGGCCGTGGCCAACAAACCAGGCGGAACGTCATTCAACCCGCTGCTGATTTTTGGCGGCGTCGGCTTGGGAAAGACACACCTCGCCCATGCGATCGGTGTCGAGATAAAAGACAAATATCCGGAAAAGACCGTACTGTATATTTCAGCCGAAGTCTTTACGCAACAATACATAGATTCCGTCAAGAAAAACAGCAGGAATGATTTCATTCATTTCTATCAGCTGATCGATGTATTAATCATTGACGATGTTCAATTCCTCTCCAGAAAATCAGGTACGCAGGATGTGTTTTTCCACATTTTCAACTATCTGCACCAGAACGGAAAACAGGTGATCCTTACCTCGGACAAGGCACCGGTGGACATGCAGGATATCGAACAACGACTGCTTTCGCGCTTCAAATGGGGATTGTCGGCCGAATTGCATCAGCCGGATTACGAAACCCGAATCTCGATCCTTAAGAACATCCTGTATCGCGATGGCGTTGAAATGCCTGACGAAATCATCGAATACGTCGCGAGGAATATCAAAACGAATGTGCGTGAACTCGAAGGCGCGATTATTTCACTGATCGCACAATCGTCTTTCAATAAGAAAGAGGTAACACTCGATCTTGCAAAGCACGTCGTGGAGAAATTCGTCAAAAACATCAAACGCGAAATCTCGATCGATTACATTCAAAAGGTTGTGTCGGATTATTTCCAGCTTGACATCGATACGCTTCAATCGAAAACGCGTAAACGACACGTGGTCCAGGCCCGTCAGCTTGCGATGTTCTTTGCGAAGAAATTTACCAAGGCATCACTTGCAAATATCGGATCACAGATCGGCGACCGCGATCACGCAACGGTATTGCATGCATGCAAAACGGTGGACAACCTTGTTTCGACCGACAAGCAATTCAAGAAATTCGTCGACGACATCCATAAAAAGCTTTCACTATAGCGGAATTCTACTCCTATGCCCATACGGATCTTAATGGTCTGCCTCGGAAATATCTGTCGATCACCATTGGCTGAAGGCTTGCTGCAATCTAAACTCCCGAAAGACAAGTTTATCGTCGATTCGGCAGGAACAGGTCACTGGCATGTCGGACAACAGCCCGACCAGAGGTCGATAGCCATTGCGAGATTGAACGGGCTCGACATTTCAGCGCAGAAAGGCCGACAGTTTTCCGTAAAAGATTTTGATGAGCAGGACTATATCTTTGTAATGGACAACAGCAATTATCGCGATGTACTTGCGATGGCGCCAAATGAAGAAGCAAAATCGAAAGTGTCGCTGATATTGAACGAATTGTTTCCAGATGAAAATGTCGACGTGCCCGATCCGTATTTCGGAATGGAAAACGGATTTGTATCGGTGTACGAAATGCTCAACGAAGCGTGCGATGCGATTGCCAGGCGCCTGATCGAAAAACACGGCGGATGAAACCACAAAAAGGAAATTTGTATTTGATTCCGACTACTTTAGGCGAATCCGATCCGATGTCGGTGCTTCCGGCAATCGTACCTTCGTTAATTGCATCAATTGATGACTATATCGTCGAAAACGAAAAGACGGCCAGGAAGTTCATCAAAAGTATTAGTCCTGAAAAACCGCAGCCGTCACTCCGACTGAGTTCCCTCAATAAACATACACAGCCTGAAGAACACAAAGCAATGCTCTCAGCTTGTTTCGAAGGACGGAATGTGGGATTAATGTCGGAAGCCGGTTGTCCGGGAATCGCCGATCCGGGAGCCGCCATCGTAAAATTGGCTCACGAAAACGGCATTCAGGTAGTGCCGATCGTCGGGCCGTCGTCGATCTTGATGGCAATGATGGCATCGGGATTGAATGGGCAGAACTTTGCATTTGTCGGCTATCTGCCCATCGATAAATCTGAAAAGAAATCGATGCTGCGGACCCTGGAAAAGATCTCGTTCGAAAAAGATCAATCGCAGATATTCATCGAAACGCCGTATCGCAATAATAAAATGCTTGAAGATATCATCCAGGCATTACAGCCGTCGACCGATCTTTGTGTTGCGGCCGACATCACGCTTTCGACCGAATTCATCAAAACACAGAAAGTGTCCGACTGGAAACGGCAAAGTGCAGATCTGCAAAACCGTCCCGCAATTTTCATCATTCACCGGTATAAATAAAAAAAGCCCACCGAGTGGCAGGCTTTATATCTTCTATCGAAATACTATTTCAATTTTACTTTTGCATCTGAATCGGCGATGATACCTTTTGTATCGTACCCTCCGAATTTTTTCATGTAACTTCTGATCGACGTGCCATAATTGTCGCGGAAGTATCTTTCACCATTGCTTTTAAAATACCTTTTCACCGATCCGACGCCGCCCAAATGTGCAGCGGCAAGAATCCCTGATTCGGTAATGTAAACTCCGCCCACTACTTTTCCGCAGTATTTTTCAATCTCATCTCGAAGTAGCCATTTGTTCTTTTGAAGCAGCGCTACAAACGCTTTCTCCTGAAGCTTTGGGTTTTTAAGAAATGCCATGCTGTCGTGAATGCCAATCGACTTTAACGTCTCGACACCAAATTGGTATTTGCCAAGGTAACCGAGCGTATTGATCTTGTGATATTTCCCCTGCGACTCCTTGAAAGCAAGGGCTTCCTTATATCCTATAAAAAATTTGCCTGTGAAGGGAATGTTGAGATTGGCGTAATCGTCCCGGTTCGTTGACGGAAACTCGTAGGAAAGTTCCGTTTTTTCATCATGCCTGAACCAGTCGTAATCTTTCTTTTCAAAAGGTTTAAAACCGTAACCTATAAATGTTACGGCCGCAATAATTGAAGTGTAATATATCCATCTTTTATGCATACGTTGTTTTTCTTCCGGACCTGTCACATCAGGAAATTACTCGGGGGCAAATATACGGTAAAATTCTGTATGCTGATAATCAGCAAGTTAAACTTTTCTAAAAATAAAGGAAGTGGAATTTTGTCAGTCCTTTCTCATTGATTTCCAGTGTCGGAGCAGGAATTTTTATCGTGTTGAAAATGGAAAAAAGTGTTTTTATGACATGCGATTTGGTCTCGATCCGGGTCAAATCAATATCAAAACTGAAGTAGAATTGCCGCACACGTTCCTTCTCAGGGAAGAAAACCGAATTGACCAATGCAGGATCGCCCGTGATCATTCCTTCCGCCCCATAACCGACTGCGAAGTTGAGCCATTCCGGAATGTGTCGGCTTTTTGCAAATGAATTGATATTTGCCGAAAGCCAATACGTCTGTCCGTTATAATCCTTTAAGATCTGTTCGCTGACATTGCTTCCCAAAGCGTCGGGCCGCGCCGATGCGTAGGGCGTGGTATGAAATGAAAATTTTGGAACGATTCGCTGCTCCTTCCACAGCAATTCCTGCGAAACAAACAATGCAGTTCCGCCCGCATTGGCTGCAATGTCGCCCCATGATGCGCCCCATTTCGCCGAATATCCGTCGAGGATCTCGATCGCGGAAATAAAAGCGAATCCGAATCCGGCGCCATACAATAACTGATCGCGCTTCCCCACTCCGCTCCAATCCAGGATTTCGGTCCCGAATCTTCCAAGGTGATATGATGCGTAAACGTGTCCCGCCTTGTCCATCTGGAGCCATTGGATGTTGTCGTTTACAAAGTGGAAATCGGCACGCGGATAATCCGAATACCACGTCGAGCCCAGTGATGCGTAAGTTATCGCAGTGGCCGACCCTACGGCTATGACCGCGGCATTCCTTCGGCTTTTATTCAGCGAATCGGCGGGCCTGAAAAAGTCATCCGCAGTTTGTGCCGTTGCAGAGGCGCCAACTAAAAATGCGATGATGACTCTTAATATCATAATTATCGGGTTATGCCCTGGCTTCTGATCCAGGCGACATATTTCTGGCGGTTGACCTCGTGTTGCGCGGGCGTAACGGCAAATTCGTGATATCCGAAACGTTCGACGCTCGCGCAGAAATAAATATAATTATGGCTTTCGGGATTAAGGACCGCTTCGATAGCACTAATGTCGGGCATGGCGATTGGTCCCGGCGGCAGTCCTTCATACATATATGTATTATAAGGTGAAACCGTTTCCAGATCCGCATAGAGGACACGCTTGATAACCTTATTAAAATCGTTTGCCTGCTTTTTTACGGCATAGATGACAGTCGGATCGGCTTCGAGTTTCATTCCGGTCCTGAGCCGGTTCAGGTACACTCCTGCTACTTTCGGACGTTCGTCGATCTTGACGGTTTCCTTATGAACGATCGATGCGAGGATCGAAACTTCAAGCGGTGTCAAATTTTGCTTCTCTGCCTTTGCCTTGCGCTCATCGTTCCAGAATTTACGATATTCCTTCGCCATTTTGTCGCGGAATGCTTCCGCTGAAGTATTCCAATAAAATTCATACGAATTGGGGATAAACATCGCAAGCACATTCGATTGTGTGAATCCTGTTTCATCCAAAAACCTTTGATCGGTAAATGCCTGCACCAGGCTTGTTGAATCGGCTTCGATCTGAGATCCGATCCGTCCCGCAAAATCCTCGAGCCGCTCCTGGTTGTTGAATGCCAGTTGAACGGGGACATTCTGCCGAAGTGCGTTGATGATATCGTTGCTGTTCATGTTCTTTTTAAGGATGAACCGTCCGGCTTTGACATTTAGGTGGTAGTCCTTCTTTTCGGCAACGTCGACAAACCGCTCCATGTCGTCGACATAAATTTTCATGATTTCCTTAACATCATCGAATGTGGAACCCGTCGGTATGTAAACCGTCATTTCCTTCTCGGTAAACTTCGTGTTGTTTGCAAAAATGGCGCGGTAAAGAACGTATCCGTAGGCGATCAATGCAAAAGCAACCAATACGGATATAATAGCAATGGCTTTTTTAAATTTCAATGTAGCGTTTATTAAGAATGATTGATGAGCTGGTAAACATCTTCGTCCGCATATTTTCCGAGAACAAGATTCCAGTCTTTTTTGGTTCCGGTTTTTTCGAAGCCAAATTTAGTAAAAAGTGATACACTCGCGTGATTTTGAGGATCGATGTTCGCATAGAGCTGATGAAGCTGTAATCGTTTGAAAGAATAGCCGACCAACAGTTTCAAAGCTTCCGCGCCAGCGCCCTTACGTCGTGTGTCATCACTAACGACAATGCCGATTCCGGCACGGCTGTTCGCGGGATCGAAATCGAACAGATCGATCAGGCCGACGGCTTTTGAATCATTCGTACAGATTGCCAGCCGAAGCTGTTTCGCCTGGAAAATATCCTGGGCAGCATTTTCGAGGTATTGCTTTAAGATGAATCTGCTGTATGGTGTGGTGGTCTGGCTGACATGCCACAGGTTTTCATCATTCTCGATCGCGTAAAGGAAATCAAGATCCTGGGGCTCGAGTGCCCGCAAAAAATAGCCGCTTCCTTTTAATGTTATTGCGCTCATATGCTGATCTTACCTGAAAAAACCATCTCAGCTGCACCCGTCAGGCGAATATTAGAATACCGATTGCCGTCGTGATCGAATGAAACCGACAACATTCCGCCCGGAGTTTTCAAAACAATGTCATTGGCCGATGTCCGTCGCGTGGCATGCATCGCGATCGCAACGGCCGTGACGCCTGTCCCGCACGATAATGTTTCATCCTCAACGCCGCGCTCATAAGTACGTACCATAAATTCATCATCGGATATTGGCGCAACGAAATTTACATTTGATCCATCGCTGCCATAAAGCGCACTATACCTGATTTTCGATCCTTCAGCCTTGAGGTCGAGCATTTCCAAATGGTCGGCCAACTCAACATGGTGTGGCGAGCCCGTATCGAGAAAAACATAGCTGTCTTCGATCCTGACATCGGAAACATCTTTCATCTGCAAAGAAACCTCGCTGTTTCCGGCAATAGTTGCATGGTGCGGGCCATCGATCGCTGTGAAATTTGTCTCATTAGTAATGATCCCCAGATGCCTGGCGAATGCAGCGATGCAGCGTCCTCCATTTCCGCACATCGAACTTTCGTTGCCGTCCGAATTGTAGTATGCCATTCGGAAATCTGAAATTTTGTCATTTTCCAAAAGGATAAGTCCGTCAGCACCAATGCCAAAACGTCGGTCGCACAGCCGTTTGATCAGTGTGGTATTTTTTTTGGGAAACCGATCATCGCGATTATCAACCAAAATGAAATCGTTTCCCGTTCCCTGATATTTGTAAAAATCGAGTTCCATAGCAATGAAGTAACAGCAAAATTACAAATATAATCGGTAGGAAATCCGGTTGTTAAACGTGCGTTAAAGCAGAAATTGCAAAAACATAATCATAATAATTTTACGTTCAATTCAATAAATTAAGAACAAAATGAAAAAATTATCAAGCTTATTTTTGGTATCGCTTCTGAGTGGCGCCACAACTTTGGGAGCTTACAAATTGTTCGTTGAAGAAGGCGCACCGTTAAGTAACAAAAATATCATCACTCCTGCACCTTCCGCCTCTTACCTGCGGCCGGTCGGATTGTCCGGCGAATTGCTTGACTTTACAGAGGCTGCCGACAAAGCGGTTCATTATGTAGTACACGTCAAAAACGTATCTTACCGAACGGTCCACAATCCAATGCTCGAATTTTTTTACGGCTATCGCGGCGGACAGCAACAGGAACAAATCGGTACCGGTTCCGGTGTCATCATTTCTGAAGACGGATATATCGTCACCAACAACCACGTCGTAAAAGACGCACAGGATCTCGAGATCACGCTCAACAACAGGCGCGTCTACAAAGCAAAACTTGTGGGAACAGATTCCAAAATGGATATCGCGCTTCTGAAAATCGATGCGGATGTCAAACTTCCATACACGACTTTCGCCGATTCCGACAACGTTAAAGTAGGTGAATGGGTGCTGGCAGTCGGTAACCCATACAACCTCAACTCCACCGTGACTGCCGGAATCGTTTCGGCGAAGGCTCGTGATCTTCAAAGCAACGGATTGCAGTCTTTCATCCAAACCGATGCAGCCGTAAACCCCGGAAACAGTGGCGGCGCGCTGGTCAACACCAATGGTGAACTGATCGGAATCAATACGATGATCTCATCGATGACAGGCTCATATGTTGGTTATTCGTTCGCGGTTCCGTCGAACATCACCAGAAAGATTGTGGAAGACATTATGGAATACGGTAATGTTCAGCGCGGAATCCTCGGAATTGAGGGCGGCGAGCTCAATCCGACCGCATCAAAGGAACTCGGCATCAATGAAACTGATGGTTTCTATGTCGGAAAAGTGACCCAAAATTCAGGTGCTGAAAAAGCAGGTCTGCAAAAAGGCGATGTCATTACCAAGATCGACAGCAAAACCATCTCGACTTATTCAGACCTTGCAAGCTTCATCAATACCAAAAGGCCAAATGATGAAGTCCGCGTGACCTTCATCCGCGACGGCAAAACGATGTCGGTTCCTGTGAAATTGACGAAATCTGAATTCGTCCGTACGGAATTTAAAGGTCTTGAGCTTGAAAACCTTGATGCATCCGATAAAAAGCGCTACAGGACAAATTTCGGCGTTAAGATCAAAGAAATCCATAACGAAAAATACCGTCCGTATTACGATGAACTGATCGGAAACATCATCATCAGCATCGACAACATCAAAGCCACCGATGTGGAAACGGTATCGAAAATACTTAACAACAAAGATGAAAGTCAAAGTGTCCGGATCGAGATGATCAACAAGGACGGACAGGTGATACGGGTAATTATTTAGAATTATAAATTTAGAATTATAAATTTTAAATGAGTTCCAAATCTTAAATCCTAAATGAAAAATCTTAAATCAAAAAGTCGGTTTATCGCCGGCTTTTTTTATTTGTCGAATATTCAGTCCTTTTATCGAAAAATATTTTACGCAAACGTTTGAAATAAGTACTTTTGCGGCGTCAAACTAAATCCCTTAACATGTTTCGCATGACCAACACACAACTGTACGAAAAAGAGATTGCTTATCAGGCCGACAGAAGGCGCGCGGGAGTTGAATTCATCAAGATCATCAGCGACCTTTGGTACGACAAATCGATCGAAATGGTATTGTTCCGCAACCAGCTGATCAACCGTTCGGTGAGCGACATCATCAACCTTCATGAATATGCGGGAGAATTCGTCGGAAAACCGATCTCGATCTTCGACTCTGTCGAAATCGCACGCGCTATTCTCGAACTTGATATGCCGCCTGCTAAACTCGACATCGGAAAACTGACATACGAATTCCACCTCGAGGTCAGTCAATACGAGAACGCAAAATCGTTCGTGATCGACAAACTGCGTGACGCCAAAGATTACAAGAACAACAAGCCAAAAGATGTAGTTCTATATGGATTTGGCCGTATCGGTCGTTTGCTTGCACGCGAACTCATGTCGAAACAGGGTAAAGGAACACAGCTTCGCCTGCGTGCGATCGTGACACGCGATAAGAATGATGCGGTTTCTTTGGAGAAACGTGCGTCACTTTTGCGTTACGATTCGATCCACGGGGATTTCGAAGGTTCTGTCGTTGCAGATGTGGAAAACCAGGCATTGATCATCAACGGAACCACGGTTCACATCATCACTGCAAACAGCCCTGAAGACATCGATTATACACAATACGGTTTTGAAGATGCGCTTGTCATCGACAATACCGGTGCATTCACTACAAAAGAAGCGCTTGAGCGTCACCTGACGTCAAAAGGTGTCGATAAAGTTCTACTGACAGCACCCGGTAAAGGAGTCCCAAACATCGTTCACGGAGTAAATCAAAAAGATCACAATCCGGACGAAGTGAAGATCTTTTCCGCGGCATCTTGTACGACGAATGCGATCACGCCGATCCTAAAGGCAGTTGAAGATACGCTTGGCGTCGTAAAAGGCCACCTTGAAACGATCCACGCTTATACGAACGACCAGAATCTTGTGGATAACATGCACAAGAAATACCGTCGCGGGCGTGCAGCTGCACTAAATATGGTCATCACTGAAACAGGCGCGGGAAGTGCGGTTGCAAAAGCATTGCCGTCTCTTGCAGGAAAACTGACGTCGAACGCGATCCGTGTTCCCGTTCCGAATGGCTCACTTGTGGTCCTGAATCTTGAAGTCAACAAACAGACGACAGTTGAGGACGTCAATGCGATCATGAAGAAATACGCTCTTGAAGGCGATCTTGTCGAGCAGATCAAATATTCACTAAACAATGAGCTTGTTTCATCCGATATCGTTGGAACTTCGGCTCCGTCGATCTTCGACAGCAATGCAACGATCGTATCTGCCGATGGAAAGAACATCGTGCTTTACGTTTGGTATGACAACGAATACGGCTACAGCCACCAGGTAATCCGACTCGCAAAATACATTGCAAAAGTCAGAAGGTATACTTACTACTAGCATTCAGAATCCGCTTCCCCCGAAGCGGATTTTTTTTATCTTTATCAAAAACTCAGCTATGAGAAAACTTTTGCTTTTCCTATTGTTCGCCTCAATTTCGGTGAATGCACAAACTTTTAATAAAAAACTGGCTGATTCACTTGGCGCTGACGAATATGGAATGCGTTATTATGTCCTGGCAATTTTAAAAACCGGCCCGAATAAAACCGATGATAAGGAAAAACTCAATGCGCTTTTTAAAGGTCATATGGACAATATAGACAAGATGGCGAAAGGCGGCCGACTTGTAGTTGCAGGGCCGATGCGCAAAAATGCGAATGAATACCGCGGCATTTTCATCCTCAACGTGAAGACCATCGCCGATGCTGAAAAACTGCTCCGGGACGACCCGGTAATTCGGGAACGCATCATGACGGCAGATTTCTACGAATGGTATGGTTCGGCTGCACTCCCGAAATACCTGCCGTTCCATGAAGATATCCGGCAGAAGAAACCTTAGAAAGCTGCCAGCTATAAGCTGTTAGCTGTTAGCTGTAATGGCAGCTTTTCCTGCTGTCCGCTCTACAATTTTCCCGTCACGCCATTTTGCACCGTCAGCCAAAACGCTTCTGCTGTCGCATTTTCGCCAACGCAAAATTGGCGTTCCGGTTCAAATTATGCCGCTTCCATCAGGGCTGCGGGTGATTCGGATCGGGATATTTCGCCTTGGTCATATAGTAAATCGGAATACCGATGAGCATGATCAAAACGCCCCAGCCGCACGTACTTGTCTTCGCAAATAAAAGCGCAATCGCAATCGCAGAGGCGACAACAATGTAAAATGCGGGAAGAATCGGATAACCAAATGCGCGGTACGGTCTTTCTGCGTCGGGCATCTTCGTTCGCAGGATAAAAATTCCGTAGATCGTCAGGATGTAAAAAATAAGGACGATGATGATGACAAAATCCAGCAAATCACCATATTTCCCCGTCAGGCATAAAGCCGATGCCCAAATGCACTGCGCCCAAAGCGCCCACGCAGGTACGCTAGCGTCGTTGAGATGT
>CBDUBP010000070.1:0-10656 GCA_965365415.1 uncultured bacterium
CAAGCCCGATCACCACGCGGTCGAGATAAGTCCCGTTGGAATACCCGCGGCTGAAAACGTATGGTGAGGATGAAATCTGTTTGTGTATCCCGGCTCCGACAGCCGGATGTTTTTTCCTGAATTGGCCAAGCTTCTGCCAATGTGTAAGTATCTTTTTCGTGTCCGGATTGTTGGCAATATCGTTCCAGTTCATGAACGACCTCAAGGTTGCATCGCCTTCGGTTCCTTCAATGACCAGTGAGCGTGCAGATTCGTCGCCATAATATACCTGCGACATTCCCGGAGACAACAGTAGCTTCGTGGCGGTTTCATACGGCTTTTCGCGATCCGCATCGAATGGCTTGCTGTCGTCGTGGGAAGACATGTAATTCAACAGGCTGTAGCCTTCCAGAATTCCGTTCAGACGGTCGGAATAAACTGAAAACAACGCTTCATAGCTTTCTTTCGCATTCCATTTGAATTCGAAATTGATCATCGCATTAAAGCCATTTTTAAAGTAGTTCACCTTCTTGTCACCAAAATCGAAATCCTGACCGCCGCTGATCCCATAGTTGTACACCTCGGCGATCATGTAAAATTTGTTGTTATCGAGAACTTTTTGCCGGTTGTTTTTCTTCCATTTATCGAAAGCCCATTGGCATTGCGTCTTGAATTCTGTCCAGACATTTTCTTCGGTATGCTTGACGGTGTCGGCGCGATAGCCGTCGATCCCAAAATCGAGGATATAATCCGTCAGCCACTTCATGATGTAATATTTAGGTGCGCGCGGATATCCGGTGCGTTTGAAGAAGGCGTCGAGTTCCTTCATTTCCTGGTCGTAACGGCCTTCGGATTTCCACTTGTCGGTCAGCGTTTTCGGAAGTTCAACCGCCGTGTTGTTTTCAGTTTTGATGTCGGGCAGGTTTTTTACAAGAGTGCACGTGATATTCGACGCGTACGATTTATAGTCGCATTGCGGTTCGGTGCGTACCCAATCCGATGGCCAAACCGGATCGTCGGCAGTTACGGGGCCGGTATGGTTGATTACGGCGTCAAGGATGATCCTGATTCCATGCGCATGTGCTTTGTCGACGAGTTCGGCAAGATCGGCTTCCGTGCCAAAATTTGGGTCGAGTTTGGTCCAATCCCGGGTCCAGTAGCCGTGAAATCCGTACGTGATGCCGGTTCCTTCGTCGGTTCCGCCATGGATCTGCTCGACAATCGGTGTTATCCAGATCGCATTGATGCCAAGTTTATCGAAATAGCCTTCATCGATCTTTTGGATGATCCCTCGAATGTCGCCGCCTTCAAATCCGCGCAATTTTGCGGGTGTCTGCGAACGATTAAAGTTGACATCGTTGGATTTGTCGCCATTGTTGAAACGATCCGTCAGCAGGAAATACAAGTTGGCCGCTTCCCAGATGAATGGCGTTTCGCCTGATGGCATTCCTTTTTGTGGCGTCGCATTGATAGCGGTCAGGACAATTGAAAACAGCAGTAATTTCTTCATTTTAAAATTTTATCATGATGTCACGCTTCGATTCGAGGTCGTAGGACGCCTGGATCGAGAGAATGGATTTCTCAAAAGTAAACTTTGCACGTTTCCCGTTTATCAATACAGTTTTCGGTTTTTGCGTCAGATTGTGAACTATGACCGTGCACGGTTTATTTTGCGGCTGAAAAGTTACTCCTTTTTCAGGAGTGATTAAAATCTGAATTTGCCCGTCGTTCGCGAATGACGAAAAATTAAGGATCGCAAATTTACCTTTGGCATGTGCATCGGGAGTGTTGCCGTCGTCGAGATATAGTTCAGACGCGCTTGCGGTTTGTTCGCTGTCGTAATAATAATGAATGGAAAGTTTTGCGCTGTCGTAATCTTTTGTGGTTTGGATGACATCGATCATTGGGACGAATGTGCCTCCTCTGACAAATGTCGGGATATATTCTTTTTGTACTTCCACTGATGCGACTGATCCGGCGTCGTATTTTTTACCAGAATAAAAGTCGAACCAGTTGTTAGACTTAGGAAAGTAAATTTCTTTTTGTCTGACATTCGCAGCAGTTACGGGCGCAATCATAAACGCATCGCCCCAAAAATACTGATTGGATTTTGTTAAGAGTTCGGGATTGTCGGGCTCTTCAAAGAACAGCGGACGCATCAGCGGTTTTCCGGATTGGCTGTTTTCAAAAGCCATCGTGTAATGATACGGCAACAGTTTGTAGCGCAGTTCGACAGATTGTTTTGCCAGCTTTTTTGTTTCGTCGTCTTTGTAGACGGGCTCCGGCGGCACATCATCCTGCGCGTGCGGACGGAAGATCGGTTGAAAGACTCCATATTGAAGCCAGCGTACATAGAGTTCGTTATCGGGGTTTGCGCCTGCAAATCCGCCCAGATCCGAATGCATGTAAGCCAGGCCCTGCATTCCCATTTGCAGCGAGATTTCGGCTTGGCCTGAAAATCCGCCCCATGTTCGGTTGACATCTCCCGACCATGGAATCATTCCGTATCGCTGTGAGCCCGAATAACCGGAACGCATCAGGATGAACGGCCTGGTCGATGGAAAATCTTTGCGATAGCCCTCATAGACTAATTTTGCCCATTGATGACCGTAAATATTGTGCACTTGATCCGCGGAGCCCGTTGCATGCATCGCTGCGGATGGATGCACTTCGGGTTCACCCAGATCGCCCCAGACACCTGCTGCGCCTTTATTGACGAGATATTTGTAGATATCCCAAAACCATTGTTTTCCTTCTGGTTTGAAGATGTCGATCAAGCCGGTATTTCCGAAATAGAAATCGTACGTGAATGGATTTCCTATAGAATCCATCGCAAGGATCTTTTTGTGAACCGCTTCCTGCCATTTAGATGAGGTTGTGAGGATGAATGGCTCGGTGATCGGAATGGTTTTGATTCCGATTTTAGTGAAATCCAATGTCATTTTTTCGAATTCAGGAAAGCTGTCGCGGAATATTTCGAGGTTGCCCATCGTGCCTTTGACATCTTTTCCGAACCAATAAAGGTCGAGGATTACGGCATCTACCGGAATCTTTTCCTTCCTGAATTTTGCTATGGTGGCCTCTGTTTGCTTTTGTGATTTGTATCCGAATCGGCTCGCGAAATTGCCGAGCGCCCATCGTGGCGGCAGCGGCTGTCGGCCGGTAAGTTCAGTATAAGCCGAGACCAGTTCGTCCCATGATTCGCCGGCGATGACTTGATAGGTTTTACGGCCCGAGATGGTTTCGTATGCGAGCGTGTTGTCTTTTTTACTGTCGAGGTCAAGCCAGCCGATCGGAGCATTATCAAAATGGACCGCGTAGATTTTTGATGACAGGACCATCGGAATCGTATAGTTCATCAATTCCGAACGGTTTTCGTAGCCATAATGTGCGCGATTGTATAACTGGAGACGGTTACCGCGGCGGTTCATTCCAAGCACGCGTGCGCCGCCGCCGTAGAGGATTTCGCTATCGCCGAGATTAAAATCGATTTTTTCGCCGGATTCAGTTTTGGCGTAGCCCGTTTTCTCTGAAATCAGTTGTTTGTCCTGATAGAAATAAGTGATCTGGAACGGCGATTTTTCAATCTGCACTGCGATGCCTGTCGACGCGTATTCCAAAGTGGTGCCTGTATCGGCCTCATCGATGGACAAGGTGTCCGGCTGCATGACGACTGCGTGTGATGACGGATCAAAAGTTTGTTTGTTAGGGATGAAACTTGTTTCGACGATCTTGTCGCTGTAGAAACGGATCCGGTAGCTGCCGTCGCTGACGGCTATTTCGATGGTGTTGCCGTTTTGTGAATGTGAGACGTATTTGCGGTCGCTGTTTTGGGAGCAGACCGCAAGTGAGAAAACTAACAGTAAAAAGTGCAGGAGTTTATTCATAGTTTGGATTTAGCCCGGATAGAGCCGGTATCCTCGCAGCGCAGCGGAGAGATAAAGGCGAAAGCCGGAATAGCTTCTGAAAAAAGAGACAAAGTGACAAAGAGACAAAGTGACAGAGCTGAGCTTTATATTACAGTTCGAGTATGAGTGCTGATTTGGCGTCAATGGTGATTTCGGTTTTGAGGTTTAATTCGGCGCCCGATATGATATCTGTTCCCTTTTCTGATTTTTGGATATTCTCCGCAAATCTTTTTGTGTTTATTGTTTGTTTTTCGTTGCTGTTATTGATGATGACCATGACCTTGTCGGTTTCATTGTGCCTGAAGTAAACGTACACATTGTTTTCGGGGATGTACTGTGTGGTTTTGCCTGAGTGGATTACCGTTTTATTTTTTCTCCAGTTGAAAAGTTTTGAGGTAAATTCGAAATACTGCTGTTGTTCGGCGGTACGCCCGGAGTTCGTGAATGCGTTGTTTGTATCGGTCGGCCAGCCACCGGGAAAATCGCGCCTGATATCACCGTCGCCGACGTTTTTATCGCCTTTCATTCCGATTTCGGAGCCATAGTAGATTTGTGGAATTCCGCGCACGGTTGCGATCAGTGTCATGATCATTTTGTATTTCTTAAAATCAGTATAAAGCTGGTTGATGCGCTGCGTGTCGTGATTTTCGGCAAATACGAGAATGTTATTGATTTCGGGATACAGGAAATCGTTGACGAAATTCTCATAGACGCGGATGATTCCTTTGTCCCATTCGTGTTTGTCTTCGTTGAATGCGATCCCGATTGCATCGTGGAGCGTGAAATCCATCACACTTGGAAGATTTGAATTATAACTTTGAAGCGCTCCGATCCTGCTGTCTTTTTGCCAATAGGCCATTTGTGCCTGGTCGTGCATCCAGACTTCGCCAACGATGTTGAAATTGGGATATTCGTCGGTAATAGCTTTTGTCCATTTGGCGATTCCTTGCTTATCGTTGTATGAATATGTGTCGACACGGAATCCATCGAGGTTTGCGTATTCGATCCACCATATAGCGTTTTGTGTAAGATAGCGCAGCATTAATGGATTCGATTGATTCAGATCGGGCATTGATCTTACGAACCAGCCATCCATGCACATTTTTGCGTCAATTTCTGATGCATTCGGATCGAATTGCGTGGTCATGCGATAATTGGTCTGTGCATAACCCGGAAATTGATGAAGCCAGTCGTATGTTGGCATGTCTTTGACCGTCCAATGTTCAGCGCCCCAATGGTTCGTGACATAATCCATGATGAGTTTCATGCCGCGTTTGTGGAGTTCCGACGATAATTTGAGGTACTCTTCATTGGTTCCGTAGCGCGGATCGATGCGGTAAACATCGGATTGGGCATAACCGTGGTATGAGCCGCGAGGGTCATTGTCTTCACAGAGCGGAGTCGGCCAGATCGCGGTGGCTCCGAGTTCTTTGATATAATCGAGGTTTTTGATAATTCCGGTTATGTCGCCTCCGTGGCGGCCGCTGTGGTGATTTCGATCGGTTTTTTCGGCGGTGTTGGCGGTGTTATCATTAGATGTATTGCCATTTGCGAAGCGATCGGGCATCAGGAGGTAAATGGCATCTGAGGAATCGAAGCCTTTGCGCTGTGATGAATTTTCCCGGCGCGGTTTCAGTTCATATTTGGTGTGGATCTTATTTTTTTCATTTGAAAATGTGAAGGTCAGTTCTGCAGGCTGTAAATTTTTGGTATCGATCGTAACAAAAAGATAATTTGGGTTTTCGGTGCGAACGATGTTGGTGATCGTTGCATCGTGGGAAACGCTTGGTTTTAGCGAACCGATATTGTTTCCGTAGAACATGATCTGGAGTTCGGGGTTTTTCATTCCGGCGTACCAGAATGGAGGTTCGATCCGGGTGAATTGGGCAGAAAGGTTGAAATGTATGGTTAGGATTGGTAGTATAAGGAAAAAACGGAGGCTGGAAGGTTTTGGACGATTGGGAGACCTCAAAGGATTTAAAAACCTAGAAGGATTTAAAAACCTCAAAGGATTTAAAAACCTAGAAGGTTGTCCCTTTGAGAAGGAAGTCCATAAAAACAGTCGTATGAAATCATATCTTAAGAGGATACGGAATCGAGGTGCGCTCAAACCGTGCCCGAAATAAACTTCCTTTCCTCCCATATCTTTTATTGATTGATTTTGCATAGCTATTAAACATATTTGAAAGTGGCACATACAGTTTTCCGCGATACTTTTCGGGAATTTCTTCCTCGTTATGAAATTTCAGGATTAATTCAATACGCTCGAATCTTAATTCGTAATCCAATATTTCGCAGACACATGAAAGATGCCGATCGGCCAGCATTAAAAAATATTCTTTGTTTACGCGTTCGAAAAATAGTGGCTCATTGCCATTGCCATAATGGATTATCCTGAAAGCCTGTCCGGCAGAAATCGTTTCAAGTTTTTGCATCTGCGAATAAACCTCAAAGGTTTTTAAAACCTTTGAGGTTTAACCACACAATTTCTAAATTTTCACAATCCTGCCAGGTTCCACTTTCACCATTTTTCCGCCAACCGAGACAGTCAATGGCGAGATTCCTTCCAAGGTTATCATCGTCTGATCATGATTAACCGCAATCTTCAGCACCTGGTTCCGGAAGTTGATCTTAAACGAGTAACCCCTCCATTGCGATGGAATTCTCGGATGCAAATGCAGCATGTCATCTTTTACCCGCATTCCGCCAAATCCTTCAACAATGCTCATCCAGGTTCCGGCCATTGAAGTGATGTGGCAGCCTTCCTCAACTTCTTTGTTGTAGTCGTCCAGATCAAGCCGCGACGTGCGCAAGTAAAAAGTGTAAGCCATATCCATCTTGTCCAGAACCGCTGCCTGAATCGAATGTACGCACGGCGACAGCGAACTTTCATGAACGGTGAATGGCTCATAAAAGTTGAAATGTTTTTCAAGCTGCTCCGTCGTGAAATGGTCCTCAAAGAAATAAAACCCCTGAAGGACATCAGCCTGTTTGATGTAAGGCGAACGCAATATCCTGTCCCACGACCATTTCTGGTTTATCGGCCGCTGCGAGGGATCGAGGTCATGTACTTTCACGAGCTCCTTGTCGAGGAAGCCGTCCTGCTGTAAATAAACGTCATGTTCTTCGGAATAGGGAAAATACATTTTGTCGGCGACCTGTTTCCATTTCGAAATTTCTATTGCATCGAGTTCCGTTTTCGACATTATCCGATCAAAATCCGCGGCAAATTTTGTCCGGACTACTTCAATCTGTTCCGTCGCATAATCGATGCACCACTTCGCCAAATAATTCGTATAGAAATTATTGTTGACGTTGTTCTCATATTCATTCGGACCTGTCACGCCCAAAATCACATACCGGGCTTTATCAGTCGAATAGGTCGCACGCTGATGCCAAAATCGCGCGATCGCAATCAATACCTCAAGGCCTTTTTCAGGAATATACGAAAGGTCTCCCGTAAATCTTGTATAATTATAGATCGCAAATGCTATGGCGCCATTGCGGTGGATCTCCTCAAAGGTGATTTCCCATTCATTATGGCATTCTTCGCCATTCATAGTCACCATCGGATAAAGTGCTGCGCCGTTCGTAAATCCGAGTTTCTGCGCATTTTCAATTGCCTTGTCCAATTGATCATAGCGATACGTCAGCAAATTCCGCGCGACCTGCTGATCCTTTGTAACCATGTAAAACGGAATGCAGTAAGCCTCCGTATCCCAATAAGTCGAACCGCCGTATTTTTCTCCTGTAAATCCTTTGGGTCCGATGTTGAGCCTTGAATCCTTTCCTGAATACGTTTGATTCAATTGAAATATGTTGAACCGGATGCCCTGCTGCGCCTTCACATCGCCGTCGATCGTGATGTCGGACATCTCCCAGATCTTGCTCCACGCCGATTTTTGTTCTTCCAATAACGCGTCAAATCCTTTGGTCGTGGCTTTAGTGATCACATCCTTCGCGGCACCGACCAATTTATCAGGATCGTGGTTCAGCGAGACGGTATAGCCGCCAATTTTTTGTATTGAGACGGTTGAGCCTTTTGAAACCGACACATCGTAATTCAGTGTAATCATGTCAGCATCAAGAACACAACGGTCGGCGATCCGCTGATGATTGCCATCGATAAAAATTGAATTGTGCATGAACGTCGCGACGGTAAAATTCGTTTTTAATGTCCGCGCTGTCACAAAAGCCGAATCTTTATCCTGCGAAATGTCCATCGTTTCCCAAAAACGCTCTTCCCAATTGGCGTCTTCATTGTGTACGCCGGCATCGATGTATGGGGAATAGATGATATCCGCATCTTTGTTCAGCGGAGTGATATCGTATTTAATGACACCGGCCTCGTCGAGATCCATGCAAAGGAACCTGGTCACATCTGCAGAAATTTCAGTGCCGTTCGCTAGCGTGGCTTTGAATGAACGACGGTACCAGCCTTCTTTCATGTTTAATTCGCGTCTGAAATCGGATACTTTACAATGATTCAAATCGAGCTCTTCGCCATTTACCGTAATATTTATCCCAATCCAATTCGGAGCATTCAGCACTTTCGCAAAATATTCGGGATAACCGTTTTTCCACCAGCCGACCTTTGTCTTGTCGGGGTAATAGATTCCGCCGATATAACTTCCCTGAAAGGTTTTACCGGAATATTTTTCTTCGAAGTTCGCACGCTGACCCATCGCGCCGTTGCCGATGCTGAAAAGGCTTTCGGACGATTTTACCCTGTCGGCATCGAATCCTTCCTCAATTATTGACCAGTTGTCGGGTTTGATATAATCCTGGTTCATTGGTGTTTATTGCAATTTTTTGGTGTTTATTTTTTGATGAGCGTGCGAAGAAAACTTGAATCGATGTGCGTGAAATCAGGGAAAATAAAATGTGCTTCATGCAATATTTCCTTGGGTCCGATTCCGATGCTTGTCATCCCCGCGATATTTGCCGCCTGGATTCCCGCGACCGAGTCCTCAAAAACGATCGAATGTTCGGGCTTCACGCCTAAAAGGTTTGCAGCGCGCACAAAGACCTCAGGGTCCGGTTTCGCATTCGTCACATCATTTCCATCGACGATGACATCGAAATAATGCATGATCTTTACTTTTTCAAGGATCGGCCTGGCGTTCTTGCTCGCCGAACCCAATGCAATGGGCTGCTTTTTTTCCTTCAGGTATTGCAGGATGTTACTGACACCAACGAGAATCTCGGATTCATCCATTTTATCGATGTATTTAAGATAATCCTCATTCTTCTGCCGGAGCCATTTATCCTTATCGTTTTCCGACGCCGTTATCTTGCCCAGTTCAAGAATGATGTCGAGCGAACGTTTGCGGCTGACTCCCTTTAATCTCTCATTATGCTCGGGAGTAAATTCGATTCCTAGTTCGTCGGATATCTTCTGCCATGCGATGAAGTGATATCTCGCCGTATCTACAATGACTCCATCAAGGTCGAATATGAACGCTTTCTTATTCATCTGATATTGCATGTTTGTCGGTGATCAGCAAATTGCACAGTCCTGCAAGTAATAATGCAAGGCCTGCCAGTGTCATGGCATTGATCGTTTCTTCTCCTATGAGTTTATAAAGAATATTGATCCCGCCAAGTGCCGCGATGATCTGCGGGATGACAATGAACATATTGAATAGCCCCATCATCATTCCCATTTTTTTCGGATTGACCGTGCCCGAAAGCATCGCGTAAGGCATCGACAAAATACTTCCCCACGATATTCCGATCAAAATAAAACACAGGTAAAGCGTCCCGGGCGACGAATAGTTCATGCCAATAAATCCGATCCCACCCAAAATGAGCGAGCCGAGATGAATGTACTTCCTGTTTATTTTTTGCGTTGATGTATAGAACGTCAGAAAAAGTGCGAAGGCCATCGATGAAAGTCCGTAAATTCCCATGGCAGAACCCACCAGATTTGCCGCATTTTGATATTTTAAATTGACAGTTTCAAAATCTGCTTTTTGAGCTGCATCGGCCATGTCATAGCTTTTTTCGATCGGAGCCGGCGCATTAAAAACATGTTCTGTGAGCGCCGGCGTGGCCATGCTCCACATCGTAAAAAAGGCAAACCAACTGAAGAATTGGATGATGCCGAGCTTTTTCATCGTCGACGGCATTTCCCCGATGCTGGCAATAGTGTCCCGAAAAAAGCGGCTCTCTTTTTTTTCGGCGTGGAATTCTTCAAGATTTTCGGGCGGATATTCCTTTGTCGTGAATATCGTATAGAGAATACTTAATAGAAATATCGCACCTCCAATTCCAAATGCGACTTTTACCGACATCGGCACTTCGCCCGGAGCCGAATCGTTGCTCACGCCGAGTTCGCTCACGATCCACGGGAGATTGCTCGCGATCCAGGTTCCAATGCCAATGATCAGCGTCTGCAACACAAAACCATACGACCGCTGCGAATTGGGAAGTTTGTCGGCGACAAGGGCGCGAAACGGCTCCATCGAGATATTGATCGACGCATCCAAAACCCATAGAAGTCCGGCGGCAACCCAAAGAGCGGGTGAATGCGGTACTATAAAAAGTGCGAGCGAACTGAGGATGGCGCCAATCAAAAAGTATGGTTTGCGACGGCCGAGCCTCGAATGCCATGTGTTGTCCGATAAATATCCGATAATTGGCTGAACGATCAGTCCTGTCAAAGGTGCCGCGATCCACAATAAAGGAATTGCATCTTTTTCTGCGCCAAGTGTCTGAAAGATCCGGGACATAAAGCCTCCCTGAAGGGCAAATCCAAACTGTATTC